>CAZLBQ010000757.1:0-2455 GCA_964557745.1 uncultured Anaerolineales bacterium | reverse complement strand
GGCGGCACATTCGGGAAGAGGTAAGCGCCGCTGCCGTCGGTCGTCGTCGTGGCAATGGGGACATCGTCCGGGGTGTCGAAGATGCCGTCCGGGCCGGGGCCGTAGAGCGTGACAGTCACCCCTGGGATGCCCGACTCGCCGCCGTCCTGGATACCGTTGGTGTTGGGGTCGTTGAACACCGTCCCCTTGACCGTCGCCAGGGTGGGAGCCGGGGTCGGGGTCTGGGTCGGGGTCAGCGTGATGGTAGCCGTCGCCGTGGCGCTGGCGGTCGCCGAGGCGGTGCTCGTCGGCGTCGGCGACGGGCTGGCGGTGGCGGTCGGCGTCGGCGTCGGGGTGGGCGGCGCCTGGGTCGCGGTCGGCGTCGGGGTCCGGGTCGGGGTGGGCGTGGGCGTATTCTGGACGTCGCCAAAGTTGACGGTCGTTGTCACGCCGGCGCTGACGCTGGCCGTGACGACATTCGCCGTCGTACTGGTGTAGCCGACGGGGTCCAGTTCGACCACCTGGTACGCGCCCGGCAGTAGATTGGGGAAGCTATAGGCGCCGTTGAAGTCCGTCGTCGTGGTCCCAACCAGGACATCATCGGGGGTGCCAAAGATGCCGTCGACGCCCGGCGCGAAGAGGCGTACCGTGACGCCCGGAATGCCCGACTCGCCCAGATCGGGCAGGCCGGTCGTGTTCTGGTCGTTGAAGACGAGGCCCCCCAGCGACCCGGTGTCAGGGGCAGTGGTCGGCGTGGGGGTCGGCGTCGGGGTGCGCGTGGTCGTCGGCGTCAGGGTCCACGTCGGCGTGGCGGTGCTGGTCGGCGTGGGCGTGTTCTGCCCATCGCCAAAGTTGATGGTGGCCGACCCGCCGGGCGAGACGACGACGAAGACGCTATTGGGAGTCGTGCTGCTGTAGCCAGGCAGATCGGTCTCGACGACCTGATACGCGCCGGGGGGCAGGTTGGGGAACGTGTAGCCGCCGTTCGGGCCTGTCGTCGTCGTGCTGATGACGACGTCGTCCGGCGTGCCGAAGATGTCGTCGGGGCCAGGGCCGTAGAGGGTGACGGTCACGTTGGCGATGCCCGGCTCGCCGGGCGTCAGGCTACCGTTGCCATTCTGGTCGACAAAGACAGTCCCGCCAATGGACGCGGGCGCGGTGGTCGGGGTGGCCGTGGCCGTCGGTGAGGCGGTGGGCGTCCGCGTGCCCGTCGCAGTGGCGCTGGGCGTCGGCGTGACGGAGGGCGTGGGCGTCTGCTGGGCGTCACCAAAGTTGACAGTGACAGTCCCGCCCGGCGCGACGACCAGGATCACGGCGTTGGGGGTCGTGCTGCTGTAGCCCGGCGGGTCGGTCTCGACGACCTGATACGCGCCGGGCGGTAGGTTGGGGAAGGTGTAGGCGCCGTTCACATCGGTTGTGGTAGACGCCACGGACACGTCATCCGGTGTGTTGAAGATGCCGTCGGGGCCAGGGCCGTACACCACAACGGTCACCCCCTGGAGGCCGCCTTCGCCGAGATTCGGGGTCCCATCGGTATTGAGATCGTTGAACACCGTCCCCTTGATGGTCCCCAGGGCCGGCGGGCTGGTGGGGGTGGCGGTCGCGGTCGACGTTGGCGCGGGCACGCCCGTGGCCGTCGCCGTGGTCGTCGCGGTTGGCAGGGGCGTGGCCGTGCGCGTCACGGTACTCGTAGCGGTGCGCGTAGGCGTCAGGGTGGCGGGCGGCGGGGCGGTAGCCGTCGCCGTCCGGGTACGCGTCGGCGTCGCGCTGGGAAAGGGCGTCGCGGTCGGACAGTCGATGACCTCGACGGTGAACTGGTCCTCAACCGTGTCCTCGTAGTTGTTGAGGATGCCGGTCATGCTGCTCGTATAGAAGCCCAGCGGGGTGCTGCTGGGCGCGTAGATCTCGAGGGTGAATTGCACCGGCAGCGACGAGAACGGACCACATTGGTAGGACGTTCCGGAGCCAACGCAGTAGCTGGCGGGGTTGGAGGTCTGAAAGACGAGGCCCGTGCCCAGTGTGCCTTCGATGCGCGCCAGGTCACTAGGCTCCAGTGGTGATGCCGAGTCAAACCGGACGTCGTACGAGAAGCGTCCGTCGCGGCAGACCTGACGGGTCTTGAAATATCCTCTGGAGATTTTTACCAGAAATCCGCCGGAGAGGCGGCAACGCTTACGGCCGATCTTCTTGAAGACCTCAGCGCGCAGGCCATGGAGAAAATATCCGTCCGGTTGAACGTTTCCACGCTAAACGCGTCGCTGGATGCGGGCGTTGGCATCACGGCGACGCCGGATGCCAAAACGACAACACATATCAGCGCCTGCTTCAACGTGACCGACGCCGATGAGGTGGCGTCCTCCCTGCCGGTACTGGACAATTTACTTGGCGGTCGAAAACTTGTTGGAGCATTCAATGCCAGAGCGCGGGCGAAATTGTCCGCGGACAACATAGAGGCGGAATTTGAATGCAGCGCTGA
>CAZLBQ010000756.1:0-2460 GCA_964557745.1 uncultured Anaerolineales bacterium | reverse complement strand
CGCCCGCGCGCGGTCCGGCGTTGACCTGGTCGAGCTTGGCCTGGGCCGCCGCGACGGCGGTCTCGGCCTGGTTGATGCGCGCCGTCAGGTCCTGGGGCGTGTCGCGCAGCGTGCGGGCATTCTCCACGGCGCGGCCGGCCGCCGCCCGCGCCGCGCTGGCCTGGGTCAGGGCGGCCTCGGCGGCGCGGATGTCCTCCTCGCGCGCGCCGGTCTGGACGACGTCCAGGTTGGCCCGCGCCACGTCCAGCGCCGCCCGCGCCTGGGCTACCTGGGCCTGGCCTACGTTGTCGTCCAGCCGCAGCAGGGTGTCGCCCTGGCGCACCTCGTCGCCCTCGGCGAAGGGGAGGTCGACGACGCGCCCGGCGGCTTCGACGCCGATGTTGACCTCGTCGGCTTCGATGGTGCCGGAGGCGGTCAGCGGGCCGCTGGCGGCGCTAGCGCCGCGCAGCCGCCAGACAACCAGGGCCACGAGCAGCAGGCCAATGACCAGGGCGACGCGGGCCAGGCGGCTGCGTCGCGTTGGGTCGAGGGTCAGGTGAGAGAGTGGGCTAGACATCGGTGCGTCCTCCACAGGGATGGGCAATGACGCCATGCAAGAAGAGGTCGGAGAGTTCCTTCGCCGCGGCTTCCGGCTCCGGCAGGTCAACCAGGGCGCTGAAGTTGCGGCGCATCAGAGAGTACATGAGGAACATGCCCAGCAGGGCATCCATGCGTAGCAGGGCGTGACCGGGCCGAAACACCCCCGCCTCCACCTGGCGGTCGAGGAAGCGCGTCGCGGCGGCCCAGATGCCGCCCGCCACGCGCTGGTAGAGCAGGGGGGCCAATTCGGGATGCGTCGTGACCTCGGCCAGGACGATGGGTAAGAGGGTGAGTGGACCGTCGAGGAGACCCAAGATGCGCGGCGTCATCGTGCGCAGGAAGTCGTCCGCGTCCGTCAGCGGTTGGGTGGGGAAGAAACTGCCGAAGTCGATCTGGGCGATGATGCGCTCCATCATCGCCAGTAAGAGGTCGTTCTTGTTCTTGAAGTGCCAGTAGAGCGTCGCCGGGCTGACGCCTGCCTCCTCGGCGATGCGCTCCATGGTCACGCCCTGTAGCCCGTAGCGCGGCACCAGGCGCAGCGCGGCGTCGAGGATGCCGTCGCGGCGGTCGGGGATGACGACGTCGTCGGGGAGGGTCGCGGCGACGGCCGTGAATAGAGCCTCCTTGCTGGGGAAGTAGCGGTAGAGGGTGACTTTGGTCGTGCCGGCGCGGGTGGCGATGTCCTGGACGGAGATGGCGGACGTGTTGCCGCGCTCCGCCAGCAGTTCGTGCGCCGCCAGGAGAATGTTGGCGCGTCGTTCGCTCTCCGGCTTGACCGGTGTTGGGTCCATGCTATACCATCCTCGAATATACTTTCATCGATAGTATATTCGAGTCTAGTATACCTCCGGTCGGGCGGGTTGTCAAGACCCAATTTCGGCTCTTGACCGAGGGGGGTATTGGCCTATACTGAGACTACTCTATCTGAGCGGGGGAGGTTGGGCGGCAGCAAGGAGCCATCACGATGAGTGAGACAGTCTCCACCATCGATTTTCATGTCACGGCGGCCTGCACCCAGGCGTGCGCCTACTGCTGGGGGCCGCCGCGCGCCATGCCGGCCATCACTACCGCCGAGGCCCGCGCCATCATCGACCGCGTGCGGGCCTTTGGCATTCGGCGCATCGTCTTCACCGGCGGCGACCCACTGCTGCGCCGCGACATCGTCGCCCTGGTGCGCCACGCGGCCAGCGTTGGGCTGGAAGTCGCCATCTCCACGACGGGGGACCACCTGACGCCCGAGTTTCTCGACGCGACAGCGGGCTGCGTGGCCCTGGTCTCGCTGCCCCTGGACGGCTCGACCGAGACGCGCAACGCCCTCAGCAAGCGCCCCGGCCACTTCGCCGCCGTCCTCGCCGCCCTCGACCGGCTGCGCGCCACTCCCGACATCGACGTCAAGGTCTGCACGCCCGTCTCCCAGCAGAACCTCGACGATGTGGTCGCCATCGCCGCGCTGGTGGATGACTGGGCGCGCCAGGCGCCCAATCGCGTGTTCTACAACATCTTCCAGGTCTTCCCGCGCGCCTGGGAGCCGTGTCGGTGGGATGAGCTACTGGTCTCGGATGAGGAGTGGGCGGGGATGGTGCGGCAGGTCGAGGCGCGGCGCTTCGGCATCCGCATCAATTTCCTGTCGACGGCGGTGCTGGACCGCCTGTACGTGCTGATCTTCCCGGATGGGGGGCTGTACGTGCCGAGCGGGGCGGAGTATCACTATTTTGGCCGCTTCACCGAGCTTGAGGACCTCGACGTCATCCTGCGCGCCAGCGACTTCGACGCCATCAAGCACCTGCGCCACTCGCGCGCCTGGGCCAAAACCCCGCAGGCTGTTTAGACAGAATGAACAGAATGAACAGAATGGTCTGAATTATTCTGTAAATTCTGTTC
>CAZLBQ010000755.1:0-2476 GCA_964557745.1 uncultured Anaerolineales bacterium | reverse complement strand
TGAGCGGCATCGACATCGCGCTGTGGGACATCGCGGGCCAGGCGCTCGGCGTGCCCGTCGCCAAGCTGCTGGGCGGCCAACTCCGCGACCGCATCCCGGTCTACGCGTCGAGCCTGCCCCGCGTCCACGTCGCAGCGGGTGAGGCGGGCTGGCGCGGGCTGGCCGAGGCGGCGTCGGCCCTGGCCGACGAGGGCTACCGCTGTATCAAGGTCAAGCTCGGCATCGACATCGAGCAGGACCGCCACGCCCTGCGCGTGCTGCGCGAGGCCGTCGGGCCGGATGTGGCGCTGGCAGTGGACGTCAACGGCGCGTATGACCTGGCCCTGGCGCGCATGGCCGGGCGGATGATGGAGCAGGAGGGCGCGCTGTGGCTCGAAGAGCCGCTGATGCCCGAGAACGTGCGCGGCTACGCCCAACTCGCCGCGACGCTGGACATCATCGTGGCGACCGGCGAGTGCCTGGACAACCGCTGGATTTTCAACGACTACCTGGCGGCGGGCGGCCTGGACCTGGCGCAACCCGACGTCTCGCGGGCGGGCGGCATCAGCGAGTCCAAGCGCATCTCCGACCTGTGCGACCTGTACGGCGTGCCCTTCGCACCCCACATCAGCATCGGCACGGCCATCTACATGGCGGCCTCGCTCCAGTGGGCCGCCGCCGGGCCGAACCTGATGCTGTGCGAGTGGCCCATGGAGCAGAGCGCCGTCGGCAACGGCATCCTGGAGGAGCCGTTCGCCTTCGAGCGCGGCTTCGTCCGCCTGCCCGACCGCCCCGGCCTGGGCATCGTGGTCGACGAGGCGGCCCTGCGCCGCTGGCAGGTGTAGGGCCATTGCGTGTGCCCGCTTCACCGCCGAGGACGCAGAGGGCGCAGAGGATGTCGTGTCAATCGTCAATCGTCAATCGTCAATCGTCAAAGGACTTGCGAGATGCGTGTGCTAGTCACAGGGTCGGGGGGGCGGGTAGGCGGCTTGCTGGTCAGGGCGCTGCGCGAGCGCGGCGACTGGGTGCGTGGGCTGGACGTGGGTGAGCCGCGTCCCGACGCCGCCCCCGACGACCTGGTGCGCGGCAGTCTGCTCGACCCGGCCGCCGTCGCCCAGGCCGTGGACGGCGTGGACGCCGTGGCCCACCTGGGAGCCTTGATGAGCTGGCTGCCCCAGGACGCCGACCGCCTCTTCGACATCAACGTGCGCGGGACGTTCAACCTGTTGCAGGCCGTCGGCGGGCGGCCCCTCCAGCGCTTCGTGTTTGCCAGCAGCGGTGAGGTCTACCCGGAGCTAGCCCCGGCCTATCTGCCCCTCGACGAGGACCACCCCACGCGCCCGACCAGCGTCTACGGCCTGACCAAGCTGTTGGGCGAGGAGATGGTGCGGCGGGCCGGGCGGGCCGGGCTGCCCTTCGTCATCGCCCGCTTCTCCCACACCCAGGCGGCGGCTGAGTTGCTCGACCCGAACAGCTTCTTCTCCGGCCCGCGCTTCTACGTCAACGCCAAGCTGCGCCAGTTGCGCGCCCTGCCGCCCGGCCCCGCCGTCGCCCAGAGCATCGCCGCCCTGGAGGCCGTCGCCACGCCGGCGGAGCAGCACTACATCGGCTGCGCCCCGGACGGCACGCCCTACCGCATGGGCATCGGCGACGCCCGCGACCTTGTCCAGGGCCTGCTGCTGACGCTGGATCACCCCGCCGCCGTGGGCGAGACGTTCAACCTCGGCCCGGCGCGCGCCTGCCGCTTCGACGAGCTTGTGCCCGCCCTGGCGCGGCATACCGGCCTGCCGGTCCAGCGCGTGCCCCTCTTCACCGCCGCCTACGACTACGAGACGACGGTGGATAAGGCGCGACGGGTGCTGGGCTACGCGCCGCAGTGGGACATCCTGCGTATGATTGACGATGCGGCGCGGGCAGCCATGCCGGCCTAGCGGCAGACGACATGCGCCGTGGCAAGCATCCTGGCGACGGTCATGCCGAGCGGAGCGAGGCATCTGCTTTGGTAGCCTTGCCAGAGCAGACCCCTCACTCCGTTCGGGGTGACAGCGGTATCGGTAGGAAAGGCCAATGACACGGCTCGACGGCAAAACGGCCATCATCACCGGCGCGGCGCAGGGCATCGGGCGCGCCATCGCCGCGCGCTTCGCCGCTGAGGGCGCCGCCCTGGTCCTGGTGGACATCGCCGCCGTGGACCCGGCGGGTCTGCCGGAGGACCGCCTCGCCGTCGTCACCGGCGACGTGGGCGACGAGGCGACGCTCCACCGGGCCGTCGCCGCCGCCCTGGACCGCTTCGGGCGCGTCGATGTCCTGGTCAACAACGCCTACGCCGCCGTCCACCGCCCCATTATCGACCTGACGGCCGACGAGTGGCGGCAGACGCTGGCCGTGTCCCTGACGGCCGTCTTCTATGGCGCCAAGCACGCCATCCCGGCCATGCGGCGGCAGGGCGGCGGGGCCATCGTCAACATCAGTTCCATCAACGCCTGCGTGGCGACGC
>CAZLBQ010000754.1:0-2484 GCA_964557745.1 uncultured Anaerolineales bacterium | reverse complement strand
GGTGGGGGTGGGGTAGAAGCTGTCATCGAGCGAAACCAGGTGGTTGTGGAGCATGCCATAAATAGGCGGGAGGCCCGGCCCGCAGACGGCGACGGCCGCGCGCATCTCGTCGTCGAGGGCTGCCAGGTAGGGGGCGAGTTGGGTCGCCAGAGTCGGCGTCTGGTCCGCCATGATAGAGTCCTTTTCGCGGAGGCTGGCCTTGCTCTTGCTGGCACAGGCCGTGTAGCGTATAGTTTACTCAACGTCCTCAGAAAGTGAATTTAGAAGAGAGCAGCCATGGCTGAAGCACACGCGCCCGCCCCACGCCCGACCAACCGACTGGCCCACGAGACGAGTCCCTACCTCCTGCAGCACGCCCACAACCCAGTCGACTGGTATCCCTGGGGCGACGAGGCGCTCGCACGCGCCCGCGCCGAGGACAAGCCCATCCTGCTCAGCGTCGGCTACTCGGCGTGTCACTGGTGCCACGTCATGGAGCGCGAGTCGTTTGAGAACCCGCAGACGGCCGCCCTCATGAACCAGTACTTCGTCAACATCAAGGTGGACCGCGAGGAACGACCCGACGTCGACGCCATCTACATGGAGGCGGTCCAGGCGCTGACGGGCCACGGCGGCTGGCCGATGACCGTCTTCCTGACCCCCGACGGGGCGCCCTTCTTCGGCGGGACGTACTACCCACCCGAAGACCGCCACGGGCTGCCGGGCTTCCCGCGCCTGCTGCTCGCCATCGCCCAGGCCTGGCAGACGCAGCGCAGCGGGCTGGTCGAGCAGGGCCAGCAGGTGCTGGCCGCGCTGGACAAGAGCCAGGCGCTGGCCCCGTCGCGCCTGGCCATCGACGCGAGCGTGCTGGACGGCGCGTACCGCCAATTGGCGCGCGAGTTCGACCCCCGCTTCGGCGGCTTCGGCGGCGCGCCCAAGTTCCCGCAGGCCATGAACTGGGAGTTTATGCTGCGCACATGGCGGCGCACGGGCGACGAGGCGGCGCGGGCGATGGTGGAGAAGACGCTGGACGCGATGGCGAGTGGCGGCATCTATGACCACCTGGGCGGCGGCTTCCACCGCTACACCGTCGACGGCCAGTGGCTCGTCCCGCACTTCGAGAAGATGCTCTACGACAACGCCTTGCTGACGCGGCTGTACCTGAATGCCTACCAGGCCTTCGGCCACGAGCGCTACCGCCGCGTCGTCGAGGAGACACTAGAGTACATCCGCCGCGACATGACGGACGCGGCGGGGGGTTTCTACGCCGCCGAGGACGCCGACAGCGAGGGCGAGGAGGGCAAGTTCTACGTCTGGTCGTATGCCGAGGTCCAGGCGCTGCTCGGCGCGGACGCCGACCCCTTCTGCCGCTTCTACGACGTCACGCGCAGCGGCAACTGGGAGGGCCACAACATCCTGCACGTCACCCGCGACGTCCCAACGGCGGCGCGCGAGTTCGGGATGGCCGCCGACGATCTGGAGGCGCTGCTCCAACGCGGGCGGGCAGCCCTGTTCGCAGCGCGGGCGCAGCGGGTGCGGCCCGGCCGCGACGACAAGGTCCTGACGGCGTGGAATGGGCTGATGCTGGCGGCGTTCGCGGAGGCCGGGGCCGTCCTCGACCGCGCCGACTACCGCGCCATCGCCGTCCAGAACGCCGAGTTTATCCTGGGTCAGATGCAGGACAACGGGCGGCTGCTGCGGACGTGGAAGGGCGGCCAGGCCAAGATTCTGGGCTTCCAGGAAGACTACGCCTATCTGATCCACGGTCTGCTGCACCTGTACGAAGCGACCTTCGACCTGCGCTGGGTCGAGGCGGCGCGCCGCCTGGCCGACGCCATGCTCGACCTGTTCTGGGACAACCAGGACGGCGGCTTCTTCCAGACGGGCGTCGACCAGACGGGCCTGGTGACGCGGCCGATGGACGTCTTCGACAACGCGACGCCGTCCGGCAACTCCATGGGGGCCGATGTCTTGCTGCGCCTGGCGCATCTGCTGGCCGAGGAGGAGTACAGCCGCCGCGCGCTGGTCATTATGGAGCGCGTGCGCGACCTTGTGACGCGGGCGCCAGGCGCGTTCGGCCACCTGCTCAACGCGGTGGACCGCACCCTGGCGACGCCGAAAGAAGTGGCGATTGTCGGGCGTCCAGAGGAGGGGGACACGCAAGCCCTGCTCGCCCAGGTCTATCGACGCTACCTGCCCAACCGCGTGCTGGCGCTGCGCGCCCCGGCCGACCCGCGCCCGGCGGAAGTCATCCCGCTGCTGGCCGACCGCGATGCATTGAACGGCCAGGCGACGGCCTACGTCTGCGAGAACTACGCCTGCCAGATGCCAACCACCGACCCACACGAGCTGAATCAACAACTATCAAGTATCAAGTAGAAGTATCAAGGTTCAAGTAGCAAGTATGAAGTTTTAAGTTTACCATAGTCACTTTGACTCTTCCCACCTGAACTCGGTCACTTGAAAGTTGCTACTTGAACCTTGTCACTTGTCACTTCATACTTG
>CAZLBQ010000753.1:0-2484 GCA_964557745.1 uncultured Anaerolineales bacterium | reverse complement strand
GACGACTGGATGTTCTGGTACGAGGACATCTACAGCGACAAGGAACTCACGCCGATCCCGCACCCCGACATGCAGGTCAACGGCAAGTCCGGCGTGCTCAAGAAGGTTGACGACTACACCGTCGCCTTTGAGTTCCCCGAGGCCAACTACCTGTTCGAGGACTTGCTGGCGGGCAGTACGTTCATCGGCGGCGGTCAGTCAACGCGCCAGTCGACGGGCAACCTGGGCGCGGGCTACGCGCCGGCCAAGTACCTCAAGCAGTTCCACGCCAAGTACGCGGGCAAGGACAAGGCCGACGCCCAGGCGAAGGAAGCCAAGTTCGATAGCTGGGTGTCGTACTTCAAGAACCGTGTTGACTATGGCCTCAACCCGGACCTGCCGACCCTTGGCCCCTGGAAGACGGTTCAGGCGCGCAACACGCCGACCTTCGTCCTGGAGCGCAACCCCTACTTTTGGGCGGTGGACACCGAGGGCAACCAGTTGCCCTACTTCGACAAGCTGCAGTTGACGCTGGCCGAGAACCTGGAGGTCTTGAACCTGCGCGCCATCGCGGGTGAGTACGACTGGCAGGAGCGCCACACCGACATGCAGAAGCTGCCGGTGTTCATCGAGAACCAGCAGAAGGGCAACTATACGGTGCGCCTCGACCCCGCGCTCAACGGCAGCGACTCGACGCTGCACGTGAGCCAGACCTTCGAGGCCGACCCTGAGATCGCCAAGTGGCTGCGCACGCGTGACTTCCGCATGGCGCTGTCGATGGGCATCAACCGCGACCAGTTGAACGAGACGTTCTGGCTCGGTACCGGGAAGCCGGGCAACGGCCTCCCTGACCCGGCGATGCCGTTCAGCCCGGGCGAAGAGTACAACATGAAGAACGCCAAGTACGACATGGCGGCGGCCAACGCGTTGCTCGACAAGATTGGCCTGGACAAGAAGGATGGCGAGGGGTTCCGCCAGCGCACCGACGGCAAGGGTAAGCTGACACTGGAACTAATCACCGTCGGCGGTCAGTTCGTGCCGTACACCAAGCACGCCGAGATGATCCGCGAGCAGTGGCGCAAGATCGGCATCGACGCCAACGTGAAGGAGTTGGAGCGCTCACTGGCCTTCCAACGCTCGAAGAACAACGAGAACCAGATCATGTTCTGGGCTAACGACGGCTCGGAGTTCATCTACCTCTTCCCGCGCCACGCCCTGCCCGTCGACCCGGCCGAGTGTCACATGGGCCAGGCCATCGCCGACTGGTTCGCATCCAACGGCGCGGCGGGGAAGGCGCCAACCGATCCTGAGTTGAAGAAGGCGCTCGACCTATTCCGCAGCGCGGCCGGCAAGAAGCGCGACGAGCGCGTCAAGATCGCCCAGGAGATCTGGAAGATCTACGCCGACAACCTATGGAGCATTGGGACGGTCGGCCGCTCGCCCGCGTTCATGGGCGTTCGCATTGTCAAGAACAACGTGGGTAACGTCCCGGCGCGCCAGTTGAATGCGCAGCACGCCCGCACGCCCCATGCCTCGTTCCTGGAGACGGTCTTCTTCAAGAGCTAACGCCATTGGGGAGGAACAGTAGGGGCAGGGCATGCCCTGCCCCTATGGCGGCGTAGGTCATGCCTCGTCCAGACCGAAGGGCCGGTCACGACCTGCCCCTCCCGACCCCCTACGGAACCTCCACCGAGAGGAAGAATGGTAGCCTATCTCACGCGGCGTGTCTTGATCGCCCTGCTGACCATCGTCGCCATCTCGGCCCTGTCGTTCATCATCATCCAGTTGCCCCCCGGCGACTATGTTGACTCGTACATCGCCGAGTTGTCGGCGTCCGGCAGCATGGTCAGCCGCCAGGAGGCGGAGACACTACGCCAGGAGTACGGCCTGGACAAACCACTGGTCGTCCAGTACGGCCTGTGGATGCAGAAAGTCTTGCGTGGCGACTTCGGCATATCGCTGGAGTGGCGGCGGCCGGTCAAGGAGGTCATCGGCGACCGGCTGTGGCTGACCATCATCGTCTCGCTCGCGGCGCTCATGTTCACGTGGATCGTCGCCCTGCCCATCGGCATCTACTCCGCCGTGCGGCAGTATTCTCTCGGCGACTATCTCTTCACCCTGGTGGGCTTCATCGGCATCGCCATCCCCAACTTCTTGCTCGGCCTGATTCTGATGTACGTGGGCTTCGCCTACTTCAACACATACGCCGGCGGGCTGTTCTCGGCCGAGTTTGAGACGGCGCCGTGGAGCCTCGCCAAGTTCATCGACCTTCTCAAGCACCTGCCCCTGCCGACGCTCGTCCTGGGCTTCGCGGGCATGGCGCAGCTCATCCGCATCATGCGCGCCAACCTGCTCGACGAGTTACGCAAGCCCTACGTCGTGACCGCCCGCGCTAAGGGCCTGTCCGAGACGGCGGCTATCCTCAAGTACCCGGTACGCGCCGCTCTCAACCCATTTGCCAGCACCATTGGCTACCTGTTGCCCTACATTGTGTCGGGCAGCATC
>CAZLBQ010000752.1:0-2491 GCA_964557745.1 uncultured Anaerolineales bacterium | reverse complement strand
AGGGAATTGCCAGCTAGGGCTGGAATCCAATCCGTCCACCAGGGGTAGTCGGGGGGCTACCCCTGGTGGATTCTCAGGCCTTTAATCTTTAATGGCGGGAAATGGCGGGCAGGAACAGGCGCGGCTGTAGGCGGCGCAGGATGTCGTCGGGGAACGGGGTGGGCGTGATGGAAGGGATGGGCGGGACGGACGGCCCCGGATACGCCGTTGGGCGTGGGGCGGTGGGGGTTGGCAGCGGCGTGTTGGTCGGGGGTGGGGGAGGAGGCGCTGTCGGCGCGATGGGCGTATAATTGGGGCCTGGCTGCGCGATGTCCACCGTCCAATAGTGGACATACGTCGTACCGGGGCGCTCGGTGTGGCCGACGCCGATGTGGGTGGCGTCGGGGACCAGGATAATGGCGTGGTGGGGAGCGCTGCCGAACCAGGCCTGCACCGCGGCGGCGGGTTGAGCCTGACCGGCGGTGATGACCTCGCCGACCAGCACCGGGTCGTAGCCGGCGCGGCTGACGCGGTCCCAGTAGGAACTGCCATCGGACCCCGTGTGGCTGACGAAGTTGTGCCCGGCCATGTCGTCACAGTGGTCTTGGGCAGCATCAGACAGCCGCGGGTCTAGGATCAGGGGCCGCAGCCCGTGGGCGATCCGCTCGTCATTGATGAGCCGAACAATTTCCTGGACTTCCGCCGGGGTTGCGGCGGCGGCGGGGAGACACCACGCCCAGGCAAGGACCATGACAGCCAGCAGGACCAGGAGCAGGACGCGCGGCGGCGGGACGGGCATAAAGCGCTCTGGGCCTCGCTCTCACTCAGGATATAATCTGTAGAGTATACGTCTGGAAAGGGCCGGGCATTACGGCCTGAGGCCCCACATTAAACGAGCGTTAGACTTTCGATAGACGCGATTGTATCCAATTTTATGCTTGTGTCAATCGGCCCCGAGCTGCCTCATGTCGACTTCGATTCTCGACCTCTTCCGGCAAGCCATCGCGCGTGACCCGGCTGCGCCCTGTATCACCTGGCAGGGGATCACGTCCACCTACGGCCAGGTGGACGAGGGCGCCCGCGCCGTGGCGGCCGGCTTGCGCGCCTGGGGTCTCCAACCCGGTGAGCGCGTCGCCCTGGCGATGGAGAACAGCCTGGAGTTTGTCCTCGCCTACCTGGGGGCCGGCCTGGCGGGCGGTGTCGCTGTGCCCATCAACACTCAGTACCGCGCCGGCGAGCTACGGCACATCCTGACGGACTCAGGCGCGGCGCTCGCGCTCGCCAACGGCCCGGCGCTGCCCGAAATCCTCGCCCTGCGTCCCGACCTGCCCGACTTGCGCGCCGTCGTGGCCGTCAACGACACCGCGCCCGACGCGCTGCGTTGGGACGATATCAACGCCTCCCCCATCGACCTCCCTCTCCCCGCGCCGTCAAGCCTGGCCCTGCTCGTCTACACTTCCGGCACGACGGGCCGCGCCAAGGGCGTCATGCTCAGCCACACCAACCTCGCCGCTAACAGCCTGGCCGTCACCCAGGCCTGGGGCTGGACGGCGGCGGATCGGCTGCTGCTC
Organism: uncultured Anaerolineales bacterium; assembly: GCA_964557745.1. Lineage (GTDB taxonomy): Bacteria > Chloroflexota > Anaerolineae > Epilineales > JAHCIE01 > JAHCIE01. The sequence continues at coordinate 941 of CAZLBQ010000752.1, read as the reverse complement.
ATGCTGCCCCTGTTTCATGTCCACGGCCTGGGTGTCGGGCTGCACGGCACGCTGGTCACGGGCGCGAGCCTCGACTTGCGCCCGCGCTTCGAACCGCACGTGGCCCTCGCGGCCCTGGCGACGGGGGAGTACAGCCTGTTCTTCGGCGTGCCGACCATGTACAGCCGCCTGCTGGCCGCCGCTCAGGAGAGCGACGCCCGACCACGCGACGTGCGCCTGTTCGTCTCCGGCTCGGCGCCCCTCAGCCCGACGGTGTTCGAGGCGGTGCAGCGCGAGTTCGGGCAGACGATCCTGGAGCGCTACGGCATGACCGAGACGGGCATGTTGACGACCAACCCCCTTGCCGGGCCGCGCCGCGCAGGCACGGTGGGCAAGCCCTTTCCCGGTCAGGAAGCGCTGGTCGGCGCGCCGGGACGGCCGCTGCCGGCGGGCGAGGTGGGCGACGTGTGGGTGCGCGGCCCCAACGTCTGCCAGGGCTACTGGCGCAACCCGGCTGCCACAGCCGCCGCGTTCCAGGACGGCTGGTTCAACACGGGCGACCGGGGGTTCCTGGACGAGGACGGCGTGCTGACCCTGGTCGGGCGGGCGAAGGAACTCATCATCACGGGCGGTTTCAACGTCTACCCGCGCGAGGTCGAGGACACGCTGGCCGAGCATCCCGCCGTCGCCGAGGCGGCCGTCTTCGGCCTGCCCGACGCCGATCTGGGCGAGCGGGTCGCAGCCGCGGTCGTGCTGCGGCCCGACCTGGACCCGGCCGGCCAGCCCGACGCCGACGACCTGGCCGAGTACTGCCGCGCCCGCCTCGCGCCGTACAAGAAGCCGCGCCAGGTGTTCTTCGTGGCCAGCCTGCCCCGCAACGCCATGGGCAAGGTGCAGAAAGACACCCTCCGCCGCCAGTTCGAAGATTGACACCTCGCCCCGGCGTGCTATAATCCGCCCAA
>CAZLBQ010000751.1:0-2492 GCA_964557745.1 uncultured Anaerolineales bacterium | reverse complement strand
GGTGACGGCGTCGGCGGCGGGCGCTTCGAAGACCTGTCGCAGGCGAAAGGCCAGGTCGGGCGGGGCCAGGCGCAGCGAGGGGATGACCTGGTCCATCCACTTGAAACCCAGGTGCGGCAGGTAGACCCGATTGAGGCCGAGCAGCGTAAGCAGGATGGCGCGCTCGGCGGCGCAGAAGTCCTCGTAGAGTAATAAGCGCTCGCCCCGCGCCAGCAGCTTCGCCCGCTGCCAGCGCGACCGAAACCCGAGGTGCTCGCGCACCATCGCCGCCGCCAACGCTGGCGGGTAGGGTTCGACTGTCGCCCGCCACGTGGCGATGAGGTCGTGGCCGGACAACGGCCGGCCGTACTGGATCATGGCAATCAGGTCTTGCTTGACGAGCGAGGTATCGAGGTCCTCGACCACGTCGGCCAGCCAGCCCTCGACCGCCACCACCGTGCGGTGGCTGACGGCAAACTCGACACCGCGCACATCCACATCCTCGGACCAGTCGCCGTTCTCCTCCTCGTAGCCGTAAAAAGCGTGCGGCGTCCCGCCACCACGCAGGGCCGCCTCGCGCAACGTGGCCTCGTCCGGGTCGCTCTCCCAAAACACGGTCAACTCGACATCCGAATAGGCATCGGCCAGGCCCCGCGCGACGGACCCCGTGACCAGGACGGCCCGCACCTGGGGCAGGGCGGTGTACGCTCTGGCGAACTGTTCCGCGAGGGCCAGCCGCCAGCGGCTCGCATCGTTCATAGGCTTCATCCTAGCGCCCACACATTCGACGGCTGTTTCGGAAACAGCGTGGTGAGTAGGACGCGCGTCTCGTCGTTGTCCAGCCAGGCGTCGGGGTAGGCGGCCTTGATGTCGTCCAGGCTACGGTGGCCGAAGAGGAGCAGCAAGAAGGTCAGGTCGGGGAAAGCGGCGTTGCCCATCCAGCCCGCGCTCGGCGCCCAGCTCTCCACACTGACGAGCTTGCCCCGCTCCAGGCTGAGCCGCAGCCCCTGGCGGTACAGGTTGAGGCGCAGGTCCGCGCTCTGGCCAACGGCGATGGAGCGCGCCAGCCGTGCTTCGAGCACAGGCGCGATGCGCCGCACGAAGCCGACGAGGTCGGGGACGCGGACGTAAAAGGCATAGGGCGGCGTGACGCGTGGCAGGCTGCTGGGGGCGGCCTGGTAGACGGGATGCTCGGCGCCGAGCCAGAAGCCAAACGAGACGAGCGACGTCCCCTCCCGCTGGGCGCACGCCTGGCCCGTCGCCCACAGATAGCGGATGACGCTGGGCGTGACGGCCAGCCAGGACACTCCCTCGCTCAGTTCATACTGCGTTGCGGCCAGCATACCGCTGTACGTCGTCGCGGCGTGAGTCAGGAACCCCACACGCTCGCCCGTCGGCGTCTCGATGATGCGGATGTTCACGTGCGGCTGACTGCCCTCGCTGCGCCCCCGCAGTTCCAGCCGCCAGGCCGCCTCGTCGCGGAGGCAGACCACACCGTAGCGCGCGTGGGCGGCCGCGTAGCGGTCACGCAGGAAGGGGAGATCGGCTTCGGTAGCGGGGCGGAAGCAGTATGGCTCGGTGTGGCTCGGCGGCAGGGCGGGAACCTGGGGCGCGTAGCCCGCGCGGCCCCCGGCCAGGGGCAGCGCCATCTCGTAGCCAAACTGGCGGTAGTACCACGGGATGCCCGTGATGACCTGGGCCAGGTGGCCCTGCTCGGCGCTCCATGCGTGGACGGTCTCCATCTGCGCCCGCACCAGACCGCGCCGACGGAAGTCGGGGTGGGTGGCGACCAGCTCCACGCGGCCCACGCCGAACGGCACACTCCCGTAGGCCCATGTCTGGGGGATGAGGCACAGGCAGGACACGATCTGACCGCGGCGCGTGTCTTCGATGAGGGTGAAGCCACCGTCGCCGAAGGTGGGGTGCGGCTCGGTCATGAGATCGCATGTCCACAGGCCCAGCAGCTCGCTTGGTTCCCCTGTCTCCCGAAAGACCTCTTCGACAAAGCGGGCCAATGCGTCGGCGTCGTCGCGGCGGGCGCGGCGTAGCCGCAAGCCGTCAGGCAGATTGTCCACCGTGGTCCTCCTCCGTCGAGCGCGGCTGGTCAACCAAAGCGAGCGGGGTCGAAGGCGGCCATGTCGCGGTCGGGCGCGCCGCGACAGACCCAGGCGGCGATCTGACGTCCGGCCTCCATCGCGAAGGGCATGCCGTGGCCGGAGCAGCCCGCCGCGATCCACACTCCAGGGCCAAGCGCGCCAATCAGCGGCGTCGAGTCCGGCGTGAAGCCCATGATGCCGGACCAGCGGTAGGCGACGGGTGTGTCGGCCAGCGTAGGGAACAAGTCGCGTACGAAGTCGTCCAGAGCTGCTTGCACTTCCGGGCGCAGCGCGTGGGTCGTGAGGCCGATTTCCATATCCGCCGCCACGCGGCGCATCCCGCCCAACGCCCAACTGCCGTCCGCGGTCTGCTGCCAGTACTCGCCGCCGTCGTTCGCGGACCACGCGCCTGGAAAG
>CAZLBQ010000750.1:0-2504 GCA_964557745.1 uncultured Anaerolineales bacterium | reverse complement strand
CGCGCCAGGGCAATCGCCATCGCCGACTCGGTGACGGTGTCCATGTTGGCGCTGACGATGGGGATATTGAGGCTGATGCGCCGCGACAGGGGCGTGGCGGTGCTGACGTCGGCGCGCGAGCGGATGGCCGAGCGGCGCGGCACGAGCAGCACGTCGTCAAACGTCAGGCCCAGCGGGAACGCGGCCTCGCCGTTGTTCTCGCCCGGCCAGGCCTCGGTGACAGGTTCGATAGACGCCACCATAGATGTCTCCTCTGCGAGTAGTCAAATAGTCGAGTAGTCGAGTAGTCGAGTAGTCGAGGAGCGGGGTTAGGGTAGTCGAGCGCTGGGGAGCCATGAAACCACCAGACTAGCTGACCATGAGACTATTCGACTACCGGACTAAACGACTAATTATAGACGAAATGCAACGCCGGGTCACACCACACGTATGGTATAATGGAGTATGGGCCACGCGTGGCGCGACCCTTGCTCCACCTGTTGTTTGGACTAGACTCCTGAAGTTCGAGAGAGGATTGGCAGGGTGTTATGCGACAGGCAACCCGATGGGTCGTGATAGGGGTAGGGCTACTCGTGGCGCTGGCCCTGTTCCTCGCCGTCGTCCCCGTGCAGGCGCAGAGCAACGTCGTCACCTACCCCCGCTACGACATGGACTACGCCATCCAGCCCGACGGCTCGGTGCTGGTGACGGACACCGAGACGGTGGACTTCCGGGGGACCGCCCGCCAGCGGGCCTTCAAGGAAATCCGCCTCGATAGGATTGACGATATTGTCGACGTGAGCGTCGGCGAGCCGAACACGACGTACCAGCGCTCGACGAGCGGCCAGGCGAACACGTACACAGCGAGCAAGCGCCTCACCGACAACGGCCAGGTCATGCGCATCGAGTGGGTCTTCCCGCCGACCAGCACGCAGCGCACCTTCGTCCTGCGCTATCGGCTCGTCGGGGCGCTGCGCATCCACGAGGGCGGCGACCAGTTGTACCTGACGGCGCTGCCCGACCAGCGCGCCGGCCCCATCCAGGCCAGCCGCGTGACCGTCCGCCTGCCCGCCGCTGTCGCCCAGAGCGACATCCGCGCCGAGGCGGCCACCAGCGGGCGCAACACGCAGACGGGCCAAGTGACGGACGGCCAGACGGTCGTCTTTGAGACACGCAACGTCTCGCCCAACGACCGCTTCGAGGTGCGCGTCCAGTTCCCCCACGGCCTCGTGACCGCCCAGCCGCCTGCCTGGCAGGCGCGGGTGGAGGCGCAGGAGGTCGACGCCGAGCGGGCGGCCAACATCGCCGCCGTCGTCAACCTCTTTGCCCTCGTCCTGGCCGGCTTCATCCTCGTCGGCGGTGGGCTGTTCGCGCTGGTGACGTTCATCACGCGCGGCCGCGACCCGCAGACGAGCCTGGCGAAGACGCCGGTCGTCGTCCGCGAGCCGCCGACCGATCTGCCGCCCGCCGTGGTGGGCACGCTGCTCGACGAGCGCGCCGACCAGCAGGACGTGGTCGCGACCGTGGTGGACCTCGCCAATCGCGGCGTGTTCACGATTGAACAGGTCCAGAACGAGAAGCTACTCGGCTCTGACCTGGACTACCAGTTCACCCTCCAGGAGAACACGCCGACGACGGCCCTGCGCCCGTACGAGCAGACCCTCGTCAAGACGCTGTTCAGCGAGGGCCGCGAGTTCAAGATGTCGGACGCCAAGGGCAAGTTCTACGCCTCGATGCCCGTCTGGCAGGACGAGTTGTACGAGGAGGTGGAGCGCGGCCGCCTGTTCGTGGGGAATCCGGAGAAGGTCCGCCGCCGCTACCGCGGGCTGGGCATCGCTCTGATCGTACTCGGCGGGCTGCTGGGCTGCGTGGGCCTCTTCGGGCTGATGACCTTCGGCGGGCTAGCCTGGCTGCCAGGCGCGAGCCTTATGGTCGTGGGCATGATGTTCCTGTTCCTGGCCCCGCACATGCCCAAGCGGACGCCGGAAGGGGTACGCCAGGCCATCCAGTGGACCGGGTTCCGCGACTACCTGGCGAACATCCAGAAGTACGAAGCGCCCAACCAGGCCGTGACACTCTTCAATCGCTACCTGCCCTACGCCGTCGCGTTTGGCATCGACAAGACGTGGGTCGGCAACCTGGCCCGTGTCGGCACCCCGGCCCCGCCGTGGTTCGCGCCGTTTGGCGGCCCGACGCAGGGCGGTGGCGTCCCGCCGGTGATCATCTTCCCCGGCGGCGGCTGGGGCTACGGCGGACACGGCCACCATCGCGGCGGCGGCGGCAATATGGGCGGCATGGGCGGCGGCGCGGCGGGCGGTGGCTCCGGGCCGCGCAGCCTGGACGAGGTCAGCGGCGGCTTGACCGACATGCTGGACCGCGCCTCAGAGGTCTTCCGCTCGGGCGGCTTCGGCGGCGGGGGCGGTGGCTGGAGCGGCGGCGGTGGCGGCTGGGGTGGCGGTGGTGGTGGCGGCGGGAGCGGTTTCAGTTAAGGAGCACGTCGTATGGAGAACCAAACAGGCATGACC
>CAZLBQ010000749.1:0-2523 GCA_964557745.1 uncultured Anaerolineales bacterium | reverse complement strand
GAACCAGCGCAACCTTGAGGCCCAGACTGACGAGGATCAGGCCCAGGCCGACGAAGAGCAGGTTGTTGGCGGCGATGTTGCAGCCGTTGGCGCGGATGAAGTCGCCAATGGCCGCCAGCCGCGTCGTGCCCGTTGCGCCATAGGTCATGGCGATGCCGTACAGGAAGAAGCCGGCCGAGAACGTGCCCAGGAAGAAGTACTTCAGCCCCGCTTCCTCGCTGTCGAGGCGCGGGCGCGCGTAGGCCGCCAGGACATACAGGGCGATGGAGAACGTCTCGAAGCTCACCCAGAGCGTCATCAGGTCGGCGCTCGTCCCCATCATCATCATCCCTGACGCCGACAACAGGACCAGGGTGTAGAACTCGGCGTGCTCAATACTCTGCTCGACCAGGTACTCAGCGGCCATGAGCATGATGAGCGCCGTAATGCTGATGATGGTCAGGTCCAGCAGCAGGGCAAAGCGGTCCAGGATGGCCAGCCCACCGAACGCGGTAATCGTGCCGTCGCCGACTGTCCGCGCCAGGTTGAGGCTGTAGAGGAAGGCCACGACCAGCCCACCGAGCGCCACCCACACCACGTCGTGGCGGCGCGTGTCCCGAAAGACGAACAGGTCGGCCAGCATGACCAGCGCCGCCGTGGCCACGACAATGAGCGCCGGGCCGATGGCGGTAAAGTTGATATCGGTCGGGAAAGTGATCATGTCCGTCACCGTTCTTGCACGAGATTTTTGAGGATAAAGACGACATTGGCCGGGCGCTCGGCCAGCCGGCGCATGAAATACGGGTACCACTCGGTCCCATACGGGACATAGACACGCACCTGATAACCCGCCCGCGCTAGTTCCCGCTGCAGGTCGCGGCGCACGCCGTACAGCATCTGAAACTCGAAGCGGTCGCGGGCGATACCCTCGGCCTGGACGCAGCGCCGTACGGCGTCAATCATACGCGGGTCGTGGGTGGCGAACGCAGGGTAAACCCCGGCCTGGCGCGCCTCCTGGCTGAGCAGCAGCTTTGCTAGGTTGACGTAGTTGGCGTCGACGTCGGACTTGGCCTTGAACGCCACCTCCGGCGGCTCCAGGTACGCCCCCTTGCACAACCGCACCCGCGCGCCCACGGCGATCAGGCGGCGGATGTCGTCCTGGCTGCGGTACAGGTACGACTGGATGACAACGCCGACGTTGTCAAACCCATACTCGCGCAGCTTGCCGTACAGCGCCAGTGTGCGGTCGACGTAGGAGTGGTCCTCCATGTCGATGCGAACAAAGTTGCCGTACGTCCGAGACTTCGCCACCACCGCCTTGACCAGTTCGAAGGCCAGGTCGTCGCTCACGTCGAGACCAAACTGAGTCAACTTGAGGCTGACGTTGGACTTGAGACCGGCCCGCTGGATGCGGTCCAGGATGTCCAGGTAGGCCTGGGCGGCCCGGCGCGCCTGGGCCTCGTCCTCGACGCTCTCGCCCAGGTGGTCAAGGGTCGCCAGCAGCCCCTGGCTATTGAGGTCGCGGACGACGCGAATGGCCTCGTCAGGCGTCGTGCCTGCCACGAAGCGGCCCGCCGCGCGCTGGGCCAGGCTAAAATTCTCGGCGGTATGCCGCATCTGCTTGTTATGCGAGAGATATAAAAGTGCGCCGCGCATCATTGCGCTTGTTCCTCCGCGACACACGTAACAAAGGTAAAGGCGTAGACCGCCACGCCCGGCCCGCCCGCTGTCAGGCGGAGCGTGTGTCGCTCATAAGTTGGGTTCACCACCAGCTGCATCATGCGCGGACGGTCAACCTTGATCCATGCCGCACCATTCTCGATTCGCACATCCTCGCCCGCTGCCGTCGCCGCCAGCGGGGCGCCATCCTGGGTGAGCGTCAGCGCGCCACCCTCGGCTCCGACCGGGGCCAGGACCGCATTGACCTGCGCCGCCTGGTAGGGCAGGACGAGCGCCGCCCCCGCCGCCTCGGCCACCAGGGCCTCGTCGGTGCTGCGCCACGCCCCAACCGCGTAGAACCTGTTCTCCGGATACACACCCGGGTCGGCATAGACGACTGTCTCACCGCGCCGATAGCCCTCGGCGTTGCCCAGGTCGCCGCGCTCGTAGCCCGCGTACAATTCGGGGGTCGGGCGGTAGCACACCGCCCCCGGCCGGTCCTCGCCGCGCAACGGCGGCAGGAGGTCCGGCAAGGCCACGTCCGGGTTCACCTCGCGCAGCAGCGTCTGGATGGCCGCCTCGGTCTCCTCGTAGTGGCCCTCGCCAAAGCGCCTGTAGCGCAGGTAGCCGTCCTTGTCAATCAGGTACTTGGCGGGCCAGTAGCGGTTGGCGTAGGCAGACCACGTCCGATGCTCGTTGTCGAGAACAACCGGGTACGTCACGCCATAGTCGCGCATCGCCTGGTTGACAAAGTCGACGCTGCAGGCAAAGGCGAACTCCGGCGCGTGGACACCCACGATGGTCAGCCCCTTGTCGGCATAGCGGCGCTGCCACTCGGCTAAGTATGGTAAGGTGCGCAGGCAGTTGATACAGGTATAGTCCCAG
>CAZLBQ010000748.1:0-2536 GCA_964557745.1 uncultured Anaerolineales bacterium | reverse complement strand
CGCCCTGCCACACGAAGCCCCAGAAGGCATCGTTACCGGCCTTGCGCTCGCCGTCTTGGATCTTGGCGGCCTGGTCCTCCAACTCCTTCCAGGTCGCGGGTGGGGCAGTGTAGCCATACTTCTGGAGTAGGTCCTTGCGGTAGTAGAGCAGACCCGCGTCGGTGAAGCGCGGCAGGCCGACGAGCTTGCCATTTACCGTGTTGTTGTCGACGATGGCCTTGAAGTGCTGGCTGATCTCGTCGGCGGGGATGCCCTGCTTGAGGTCGATCATGTGATCGGCCAGGATGCCCGGCCAGATGACGTCGATCTGGTAGACATCGAGGTCACCGGACTGCGCGCTCAGGAACTGCAGGTACTGCGCCAGGCGCTCGGTGGCCGAGTCAGGCCCCTTGATGTACTCCACCTTGACGCCCGACACCTTCTCGAACCCGGCCACCAGGTCGAGTTCCCACTGCTTCGGGTTGGCGTCGCCGATGAACTTCAGGGTCTTGCCGGTCGAGGCTACGGCGCCACCCGCCGGCGCGCTTGTCGCGGCCGCGCCACCTGCCGCCGGCGCGCTGGTGGCCGCCGCGCCACCACTAGCGGGCGCCTTCGCGGCGGGCGCGGTTGTCGGGGCAGCGGCCGGCGCCGATGCGCCACCACCGCCACAGGCCGCGAGAATCACGGCCACCACTACCAGAATGCTCACGATCCACAGTGCTCTACGCATGTGAGGTTCTCCTCCTGATGTCAACTGAGACTGAATCGACACCGATTAAGGTACGCGCGTCATTGAGCGGACAGGGGTCAGTGACAGGCCTCACCTCCCTTCTGAGTATATTCTCATCGCTCCGCAAGGTCAAGGAGCCGACTCGTTCTATCACTACGGATGCGCCGGCATGTCTGCCGGGATCAACGGGTGTCAACGCGTCGTGCCGCGCAGCATCAGTTCAACCGGCAGCATGATGCGCTCGGCGCTCGATGCCGGATTCTCTAGGCGAGCCACCAGGAGTTCGGCGGCCGTGCGCCCCTTCTCGAAAATGGGCTGGTGAACGGTCGACAGCGGCGGCGTTACCAGCGCGGCAACGGGAATGTCGTCAAAGCCGATGATTTCAAGGTCATTGGGGACGCGTATGCCGCGTCCCAGCGCGGCGCGCAGCGCACCAATGGCCATCGCATCACTCATCGCCAGGACCGCCGTTGGGCGGCGCCCCGCCTCCCAAGCCTCAGTGAAACTATGCTCGCCATCTTCGACACCGCTGATGGAAGCCACGACCATCGCCCGCGCCCAATCGGCGCCCTCCTCCTCGAACGCGCGCTGGTAGCCGCGCAAGCGGCGGGCAGCGACGCTGTCATGTAGAGCGCTCTGCTTGTTGGGCAAGGGTTCGAGGGTCAGGATAAGAATCTCGCAGTGGCCCTGCTGGAGGAGGTGGCGTGCTGCCAGGTAGGCTCCTCCTTCGTCATCGATGTTGACCGACGTGACCGTATCTGCTTCACCGTCGACAATCACAAACGGGACACGGCGCTTAATCAGCGGCGCCACTTCGGCGTGGCTCTCGTTAAGGCCGACGATGATGAACCCATCTACCGGCGCGCGAGCGATGGCCGACGTGAGCGAGCCTTCGAGCGGCGAGACGGCCAGCAGGGCTAGCGCCTGGTCGTCGCACAGGCTGCCAATCCCCTGCAGGAACGCGGCGAAGAATGGGTTGGCGTAGATGGCGAATAGCGCCTGCGGCACGAGCACGCCCAACACCCCGGCCCGCCGTGACAGGAGCGCGCGCGCATGCGGGTTCGGCGCGTATCCTAGCTCGCGAGCGGCGTCCAGAATCTGCGCGACGGTCGCCGCGTTCAACTGGGACGGGTTATTGAAGGCGAAGGACACCGCCGTCGTGGACACACCCACATGGCGGGCGACATCCGTGATCGTGGCGCGTTTCATTGGGCCAGGCCTTCTAAAGGGATTTAGTAAAACCTTTTAGGAGGATGGTATCACGCCCGGTCGCTTTTGTCAAGGGGGTATTTAAGCAAATTTGAGGGAAAAACTAAAAAGCGTTACGAGGCGGGCGGCACAACAACCGTTCCGACCTCGACGGCATTCTCGGCACTGTTTGGGACAGCCAGCCGCTCGCCACTAGTGCGGTCGTACCAGCCAACCTGCACGCGATACTGTCCCACCGGCAACGTCGCACGTCGCGTCTCGATTACTCGCTCGCCCGGCTGCCAGCGCCGCGTCGGATAACTTGCGCCGAGCGGCTCGCCGTCGGCCTGCGCGGCTGTCTTGCCGCTGTCGTCCACGAAGTGGACAAACACCGTCCAGTCCCGTTCGAGCGGCATGAGGGCCGTCCACATCAGGTCCACCGTCGCCCCCCCCGGCTGAGTCGTCAGCGCGACGCCGCTCAAGCCAATCGCCTCGCCAAACCGCACCTGCCCCGGCTGCAATCCCAGCGCCGTGCGGACCTCGGTCGGACCGGGGGGCTGGAGCCGATAGCCCGTCAGCAGCGGCTGACCGTAGTCGTCGGCCACCTCGAACCGCTGCCCGCCCAGCCGTTCCAGCCAG
>CAZLBQ010000747.1:0-2537 GCA_964557745.1 uncultured Anaerolineales bacterium | reverse complement strand
CTATCCCCTTTCCCCTGGCCCCTTACCCCTATCCCCTATCCCCTATTCCCTACGTCAGCCGCCCCCGCCCCAGCACCGGCCACGCCGTCTCCACCATCCCATCGCGCACCCCGTACAGCACATCGTACAGGTAGACCGTCGCGTCGCCGTAGCCCACCAGGAAGTCCAGCGTGTCCCCCACCCCCAGCGTCGCGTTGGCCGCCCCCAGCGTCAGGTTCCCGTGCTCCGCCGAGCACACCACCCGCTCCACCGGCTCGTCCAGCCCCAACGGGACCGGCGCGCCAAAGAACGCCGGCAGCGCCTTGTAGCCCGCGTCGTAGATAACCCGCGTCGGCGTCGGCCGGCTCGTCACCGTCGCCTGGACAAACAGCGCCGGCTGGAGGTCGACCCCCCAGCGGAGGTACGTCGCATCACAGAAGATCGCCCCGCCCGCCTGAATCCCCGTCATGCCCTGGAGGAACGGCGTCACCGTGTACGTCCCGCTGCCCCCGCCCGACACAATCGCCACCGGCAGCCCCGCCCGGCGGCACAACGCCGCGCTGTCGAGCAGCAGCCCAATGCTCCGCTCAATCGCCCGCCGCTTCTCCCCCGCGTCGTCCATCGCCACCGCGTGCCCCTCCCACGTCATCAACCCTCGGAAGCGCACCCCCGGCGTCTCATGCGCCAGCCGCGCCAGGTCCACCGTCGGCTGGCCCGGCAGCGCGCCCGCCCGCTCCATGCCCGTGTTCACCTCCACCACCACCCCAATCTCCGCCCCGTACTGGATCGCCGCCGCCTCCAGCGCCGCCACGTTCGCCGCGTTGTCCACGGCCACCTTGACATCCGCCTGGCGGCACAGGTTCGCCAGCCTGGGCAGCTTATGCCGCCCCGTCACCTCGTTCGCAATCAGCACGTCCGTGATACCCGCCGCCACCATCACCTCAGCCTCGGCCAGCTTCGCGCACGTCACCCCCAGCGCCCCCGCCGCCACCAGCTTGTGCGCAATCGCCGGCGTCTTGATGCCCTTGGTATGCGGCCGCCACCCGACCCCCGCCTCGCGGAAGTGGCGCGCCAGCGCCGCAATATTGTGGTCCAGGCGGTCGAGATCCACCCACAGCGCCGGCGTATCCAACTCCGTCTTCGGCAACCCAATCATCGTCATACCCATCTCCTCCTCGCACCGCCCTGTAGCGCCGACTTCAGTCGGCCGTCCTCCCCCTCTCCCCCCGTGGGAGAGGGGCCAGGGGTGAGGGGCAAGCCCCGCCTCGCGCCTTCAGCCGGCCCTCGACCACGCCCGGCGCAGCACCCGCCCGCCCAGGCTCAGCGCCACCGCCCCCCCCGCGAAAATTAGCAGCAGCAGCGCGTTCTCGCTGTACACCTGGAACGGCGTCCGCCAGTGGTGCGTCCGCGTCTGCCCCACGATACGCGCATCCCGCGGGGCCGCCGGCGCGTAGGCCACCGTCACCGTCCGCCCCTGGGCCAGCCCCCCATCGCCGTGCGGGTCCACATCCACCGCGTCCACCACCGTCACCGGGTCGCGGTAGCCCGCCGGCGTGTACGTCAACTGCACAATGTCAAACGGCTGCGTCAGGTCATAGTGGCTGTAGCGCCGACCGCGCCCCCGCCCCAGGTCAATATCCGTCATCCGCGTCACGCGCTCCACCTGTCCCACCGCCTGCGCCGTCGCCCCGCTCAAGTCATCCCGCTCGCGCCACAGCCGATAGCCGTACACCGGCGGCAGCGCCCGCGCCACCAGCGCCAGCCCGACCAGCGCCGCGTAGCCCAGCGGCGTCCTGCGCAGCCCATACGCCACCACCACCGCCGCCGCGACCGCCAGCCCCACCCCAATCCACGGCCACGGGAACACCGTCCACGTCGACTGGTCGGCCGGCCGCACCAGGCTGACAAAGTCGGCCACCCGCAGCGTCCGCACCTCAAGGCTATCCCCCGGGTGGAGGCGGTCAAAATCCTCGGCCAGCGGGCTGACCGTCGCAATCTCCTGCGTCCCCCCCGGCTGCTGGACATCCATCACCGCCGTGATGTACTCCTTGAACGGCGGCAGCGGCTGCCCCGTCAGATCGTAGCGCACAGCCAGCCGCAACCCCTGGCTCCACGTCCCATCCGACGCATCGACCCGCACCGGCTCCGTCTTCTCAATCACCTGCGCCAGGCGCGGCTGCCCCACGCTATCCACCGCCAGCGACGCCCCCAGCAGCGCCGCCGGGATACCGACCAGGAACCCCAGCCGCCACAGGAAACTCAGGTCGATATGCAGAAAGCGGTGGATGAGGCTCGTCACGAGCATCAGCACCCACAACACCAGCGGCACGACGATGATACTCGCAATCGCCGCGACCAGCAGGATAATCTGATTGTCCCCCGTTGCGCCAATGCTCATCCTACGCCACCTCCCTGTCCAACGCCAATGCCCCACGCAGCGCAGCCCACCGCCGCCCGGGGCACTAGTGTAGCAGACTATGGGTAGACACGCAACAGCCGCCTACCCCCTCTCCCCTCTTCCCTCTCCCCTCTCCCCTCTCCCCTCTCCTCTATTTTTC
>CAZLBQ010000746.1:0-2542 GCA_964557745.1 uncultured Anaerolineales bacterium | reverse complement strand
GGCGCCACCGGCCGGCGCTGACACGCAAACAATCGAGGTGACCGAGGGGATGGACGGGCAGGTCGGCGGTGGGAGTATTCTGCTGCCCGCCTCTGCGCCCGCGTCGCGGATCTACCTACCGCTCATCGCCAGGAACCGTACGCCGTAGCCCGCTAACCCTCCGCCTTTTGCTCTGCCATAGGGGCCACGGTAGCCCCCTTGCCTTCCCCCCTGGCGGCCCCAAGCCGCCAGGGGGCGCTTGGCTTGGCCCGCCGCGGCGCGGTCGCCCTCTGGCCCAAATGAGCGTATACTTCGCGGACCACCAGGCAGGCCAGGAACCTGACCGAGCGCCTCAGCCGGTCAGGCTTTCAGACAGTCATCTGTCTGAGAAAGAGGATCGCCATGTCTCATCACCCCCGAGTCCGGTCTGGTCTCTTCCTGCTCCTTGGTCTCGCCTTGCTTCTCCTCCGTGGCATTCCCGATACCCATGCGATGCGCCCCCTTGCCACGCCCCTTCCGGCCCCGCGCTTAGCCTACCCGGTCGGCGGCGAGACGTTCGCGGCCGGTGAGCCTATCGACATCTTCTGGCTGCCTGGCGAGACAACCGCCTCCCCCGTCTACCGCGTCGAATACACCGCCACCTGCCACGCCAACGCCGTCTTCTTCGATGCCATCGAGCGCGGCGTCAACGGCTGGACGGTGAGCCACGACGGCGGCGACGCCGACTGGGTCCTATCCACGTCGGATGCCCACAGCCCCGCTCACAGTTGGTTCGCCGTCAGCGCCGAGACCATCACCGACCTCTACCTCGTCAGCCCCCCCATCGCCGTCCCGGCGGGCGCTATGCTCTCCTTCTGGCATCAGTACAACCTCGAGTACAGCTTCGACGGCGGCGTCGTCGAGGGCAGCGTCAACAACGGCCCCTGGACAGACCTGGGGCCGCTCATGACGCTCCATGGCTACGACACGGACATTAGCGATGAGTTCGGCAACTCCCTCGGCGGCCGCCCCGCCTTCACCGGCGACAGCTCTGGCTGGCTGGAAACGCAGGCCGACCTGACCGCCTTCGCCGGCCAGACGCTCCGCCTCCGCTTCCACCTGGCCAGCGACAATAGCGAGACCAAAGTGGGTTGGTCGCTCGACGATGTCTACGTCGGCCAGCCCGACTGGCAGCCCGTCGGCGTCTCTGCGCCCGACGCGGTCAGCCTCACCTGGCCCCCACCCCACCCGCCGGGCAGCGACAACTGCCTCCGCGTCCGCGCCGAGGCCCCCGGCTTCGACCCCTCCGCCTGGAGCGCGAGCGGCGCGTTCACCATTACCGCCGACGGCTCGACGGTGACACCGACGAGCGTGTTGGCCACCCCGACCGTCACCGTGACGCCACCGCGCACCGCCACCCCGACTGTCACCGCTACCGGCGCCCCTCGCACGCCCACGCCCACCCCCACCGGCTCGCGCATCCCACCGACCCGCACCGCGACGCCGACGCCCACCCTCCTTGCCACCCGCACCGCCACCCCGACCATAACGGCCACCCGTGGCCCTGGCTCACCCACCCCCACCGTGACGCCTACTGGGACCGCGCTGACCCCGCCCCCCACCCACACCGTCACCCAGACACCCCCCGGCGGTGAGGTCGACGGCCGCGTCATCACCATCGGCGACCGTGTCACCGGCACTCTCGACGCCGCTTCCGACGCCGATGTCTACTACTTCTGGGGGCGGGCCGGTCAATCCGTCCGCGTCGAGGTCAACCCTCTGTCGGGCGACCTGGATCCGGCGGTGACGCTCGTGACCCCGCTGGGCAAGGTCCGCCACGACGACGACTCGGGTGGCGCCGGCCGCGCCCTGCTCGCCGTCTTCCAGTTCCCGGTCACCGGGACCTACAAGCTCATTGTCGCGTCGTCGCGCAGCGCGTCCAGCGGGGACTACGAGCTACTCCTCAAGCCCCTCTACGGGGACAACATCGTCGCCGCCCTGGCTCAGGGCGACAATGTCCTCGTCTACAGCACGAGCGAGACGAATAAGGTCATCTTCTCCCTCGGCGGCGCGGTCTTCCTCGGCTTCAGCCCCGATGGCGCGTCGGCGGCTGTTCAGCAGGGCGACAACGTTCTCGTCTACAGCACCCGTGATACCAACCGCGTCATCTTTAGCCTCGGTAGCGCCTCGTTCACCTCGTTCAGCCTGGATGGCGCGTCCGCCGCCCTTCGCCAGGGCGACAACGTTCTCCTCTACAGCACCCGCGACACCAACCGTGTCATCTTCTCCCTCGGCAGCGCAGCCTTCACCGGCTTCGCCCCCGACAGCTTGACCGCCGCGGTTCAGCAGGGCGACAACGTTCTCCTCTACAGTACCCGTGAGACGAATCGTGTCATCTTCTCCCTCGGCAGCGCCGCGTTTACCGCCTTCAGCCCCGATGGCGCGTCGGCGGCTGTTCAGCAGGGCGACAACGTTCTGCTCTACAGTACCCGTGACACCAACCGTGTCATCTTCTCCCTCGGCAGCGCAGCCTTCACCGCCTTCAGCCCCGATAGCGCGTCGGCTGTCGTTCAGCAAGGCGACA
>CAZLBQ010000745.1:0-2544 GCA_964557745.1 uncultured Anaerolineales bacterium | reverse complement strand
CCCCAGCTGCGAGGCGAAGCCCTCCAGCGCCTGGTCATTGTAGCCGCCGCGATTACCCTGCTTGGGCTGGTTGTTGAACATGATGTCGTGCATCTCCCAGAACTTGTTCTGGTCCTTGGCGCAGTACGCCGCGTGGGCCGCGCGGTGCGACTCACCCATCGGGCTGGTCTCGGTGGGCGACTTGCGATCCAGGAACTGGAAGTCGCGGAAGATGAACTTGATCTTGCCCGTCTTGACGTACTCCTCTTCCAGCCGAGGCTCGACCGTCGTGGCGAACGTGCCGCAGTGCGGGCACTGGTAGTCGGAGAAGTCCTCGATGACGACCTTCGCGTCGGGGTTGCCCTTGAAGGGGTAGCCTTCAGGAGTGACACCCTGCGGGATGCCCTTTTGGCTCATCGTGACCGGCGGCGCGCCCGGCTGGACCGCCGTGGCCGGCGCGGCGTTGCGCTGCTGATTGAAGAAGATGGCGAAGCCCGCCAACGCGAGGACGACGAGCGCCACCAGGCCGATGGTCACCGGCGAGATGCCGGATGACTTGGGCGCGGGGGCGGAGCGGGTGGAACGGGGGGCGACCGTCCTCGTCCCACTCGAAGCGGGTCGGGTCGACGAAGCGGACGACGGTTTGGGCGTCGTGGTCCCGGAACTGGGCCGCTGGGCCGGCGAGGTGCGCTGCTTGGCCAAGGAAACCTCCACTTTGCATAATTGTCAATTATCAACTAACAATTATCAATTATCTCCGATCCGCCCGATAATTGATAATTGTTAATCGACCAGTGGCAATTGACCTACAGGGCATCTGTCAGCAGTTGGACATCGACGGTCGACCCCGCCGGCAGCAGGCTGACGTCTTCGGGCACGATCAATAGGCAGTTGGCCCAGACGAGGGATGACAGGATACCCGACCCCTGGACGGTGACGCCGTCGCCACGTGTCGTGACGTGGAAGTCACCACCGCGCCGCTGGACCCAGGCGCGCAGGTAGTGGCGGCGGCCGCTGTTGCGGACGTCTTCGGCCAGGATGGCCGGTAGACACACGCGGGTCGGGCCAACGCGACCCAGCAGGCGGAAGATAGCAGGCCGCGCGAACGCCTCGAACGCGACCGACGAGGCGACCGGGTTACCGGGCAGGCCCAACAGGGGCACGCCCTGGACGACGCCAAACGCCAGCGGCTTGCCGGGCTTGATGGCGACCTGCCAGAAATGCATGACGCCCTCGCCTGCCAGCACATCCTTGACGACGTCGTAGTCGCCCACGGACACGCCCGCCGAGGTCAGGAACAGGTCCACGCCCTGCGCCAGTCCCGCCTGGAGCTTGGCGCGCAGGTCATCCACCGTGTCGCGGGCGATGCCCAGGCGCACCGGCTCGCCGCCCGCCTCCTGGACCAGCGCCGCAATGGTGTGCTCGTTGCTATTGCGAATCTTGCCGGGGCTGAGCGGCTCGCCCAGCGGGACCAACTCATCCCCCGTCGCCAGGACGGCGACCCGTGGGCGGCGGTGGACGGTGACCTCGGCGCAGCCCAGCGACGCTAGCAAGCCGACGACGTAGGGGCGGACCAGCGTCCCCGCGCCCAGCGCCACCTGCCCGGCCCGCACATCCTCCCCCGCAAGGCGCACGTTCTCGCCCGGCGTCACCACGCTGTGGACCAGGACGCTGGCGCCGAGGGTCTCCGTGACTTCGAAGCGGGCGACGGCGTCCGCGCCCGCCGGCAGGGGGGCGCCGGTCATGATGCGCACCGCCGTGCCCGGCTGAACGGCGACGGCGGGCGTCTCCCCCGCCGCGACCTGCCCAACGACGTGCAGCCGCGCGGGCTGCTGACGCGTCGCGCTCGCCACGTCCGCCGCCTGAAGAGCGAAGCCGTCCATCGCCGAGTTGGCGAAGGGCGGGATGTCTTCGGGCGCGCGCACGTCCTGAGCCAGGACGCGGCCCAGCGCTGCGGCGAGCGGCACGCGCTCGGCGGGCAGGGGCGTCAGGTGGCCCAGAATCTCGTCCAGCGCCTGGGCGACTGTCAGCATGGGCGTCGTCAGCATCATCATGGCTCCTGGCGAAAAGTATAGCATGAAACAAGGCCAGAATCGAAAGACGCGCGCCGCCCCGACCCGGCCCGACCTTGCGCGGCCAATTTGGGTTGGCAGGCTAGATTATGGTATAATTTTACCTTACCATAGGGTTGAAGACGATAGATTGGTGGATGCCAATCTCTGACTCTCATTCTTCAACCCTCTATCAGGTGGAGTATGCCAACACATGATGTAGCCGTGTTTGTGGATTTCGAAAACATCTATATCTCGATCCGCAACAAGTACGCTGAACAACCCAACTTTGACAGCATCCGCGACAAGTGCCAGGAGTTTGGCCGCGTCACCATCGCCCGCGCGTATGCCGACTGGTACCGCTATCCCCGCGTGACCAACGCTCTGTACGCCAACAGCATCGAGCCGATGTACGTCCCGACCTACTACTATGATCGGGAAGAGGGCCGGATTGGCCGAGCCATCAAGAACTCGGTCGATATCCACATGTGTATCGACTGCATGAAGACCCTCT
>CAZLBQ010000744.1:0-2552 GCA_964557745.1 uncultured Anaerolineales bacterium | reverse complement strand
GGTCGGCGCCCAGGCGTTGCGCCAGTTCGAGGGCGTGCAGCGCCTCCTGGCCCCGCCCCACGGCGCGCAGGGAGCGGCCCAGGCCCAGCGCTGCGCCCGCCGCGTCGTCGATCTCCGCCGCGCGGAGGAGTTGTTCGTACAGCGGGATGGCGTCCGCCCAAGCCTGCTGGGCGACATAGGCGTCGGCCAGGGCGCGGACGACGGCGTGGTAGCGGGGGGCGGCGGGCCGCACGTCGGCGTCGGACCACGTCTGCCAGTCGGCGTATAGGGCGAGCGCCTGGCGGTAGGCGTCCGTCGCCTCGGGCCACCAGCCCCGCGTGGCGTAGATCCCGCCCAGGGCGGTGTGGCCGTCGGCCCAGTGCGGGTGGTCGGCCAGGACGGTGGAGAGGATATCGGTCGCCGTTTCCCACTCGCCGAGCGCCAGGGCTGCTTCAGCAGCCGCGCGGGCGTAGTCTAGTTCGTTCGGGTCGCAGGCCAGCGCCGCTTCGTAGCGCGCCAGAGCTGCGCCCCACTGCCCCTGCGCCGCGTGAATCTGCCCCAGGCTGTAGTGGGCGCGGGCCCAGTCGGGCTCGAGAGTCAGGACATGGGTCAGGTCATCCGCCGCGCCTACCAGGTCGCCCCGTTGCTGGCGGACCGCCGCCAGGTGGAACAGGGCGTCGGCCCACTGGGGGCGAGCCTGAGCAGCCAGGATTAGCTCGCCCAGGGCGTGAGTCGTGTCGCCCAGCGTCAGGTAGGCGCGGCCGGCTTCATAGTGTCCTTCGGCCAGGGTCGGGGCCATCTCGACGGCGCGCCGTGCGGCGGCCAGGGCCTCGTCCAGGCGCCCGCTCTGGCGCGCGAGGGTCGCCAGCCGCCAGGCGTACTCGGCGTTGTCGGGGGCGAGCCGTGTCGCTTCGCGCAACGCGTCGCAGGCCGGGCCCTCGTCGTTAACGACGGCGTACAGTATGCCCAGCCGCGCCAGCAGGTGAGCGTCGCCCGGCGCCTGCTCGACTGCTGTCTCCAACTCCATAATCGCCTCGTCGTGTTGACCCGTCTGGGCCAGGCGATCGGCCAGTTGGAGACGCCAGCGTGTCTCGCCTGGCGCGGCCGCAACGGCGCGGCGCAGCCACTCAATGGCGCGGCCGTGGTTGCCGCGCGCAGCGGCCACTTCGGCCTGAGCGACGAAGGTCTGCGCGGCAGTGGGCGCGAGGGCCAGCGCCCGCGTTGTGGCCGCCTCGGCCTCGTTGACGCGGCCGACACGGACGGCGGCCTCGGCCAGCAGGTTGTAGGCGGCGGGCAGCAGGTCGAAGGCCGACGGTAGACCCTCGGCGTCGCCCTGGGCGGCCTTCTGGGTCTCACTGGCCGCCTTCTGCTGTTCGAGGGCAATGGCGCGGCGCAGAGGTAGCAGAGCCTCACCCGGGCGGTCGGCGTGGAGGAGCGCCCGCCCTAGTTCCAACTGAGCGCCGCTCATGTCCGGCGCGAGGGCGACGGCCTTCTCCAGCGCAGCCAGCGCCGCCTCGACCTGGCCCTGGTTGAGCGCCAGCGCGCCCAGCCGTGTATACAGTCCGGCGGCTTCGGGATCGAGGGTCAGGGCTTGCGCCAGCAGGTCGAGGGCCTGGTCTGGCGCGCCCGCCGCGACTTCGACCTCGGCCTGGTAGCCCAGCCGCTGAGCCTCGGCGGAGGCTGGCAGGGAGAGACCGGCCAGCGACGCCGCGGCGGCGGCGTGATCGCCCTGGGCAGCCTGGACACGAGCGGCGGCGGTCAGGAGGACCGCCAGGCCCGGCTTGAGGTTGCAGGCTTGCTCGTAGGCGCTCAAGGCGGCGGCGAGGTCGCCCTGAGCCTCGCATGCCTGCCCCAACTCTTCGTACAGGCCGACGTCCTGGGGGGCCAGGGTTAGCGCGGCGCTGAGGACCTGGCGGGCGGCGCCGGGTTCGCCGCTGACACGCAGCAGGGAGGCCAGGCGGCGGTGATGGCCGACATGCTCCGGCGCGAGCTGGACGGCCAGGCGGGCGTGCTCCAGGGCCGCCGTCAGCGTGGCGCTGACCGCGCGCGCTTCACGGGAGGTGGACGCGCCGACGGAGCCGTCGAGGCCGAGCAGCGCGTCGGCGCACCAGGCGTGCCAGTCGGCGATGGATGGTTCGAGGGCGAGGGCCGAGCGGAGGGCTTCGATGGCGTCTTCCCAATGGCCCAACTGGAGGTAGGCGCGGCCCAGGTCGGCGCAGTAGGCAGCCTCGTTGGGCGCCAGAGCCACGGCCTGCCCAAGTTCGTCGGTCGCCTCGGTCCAGCGCCCGGCCACGCTCAGCAGACGGGCCAGAGCGGCGCGCCAGGCGGCGCGGTTGGGCGCTAGGGCCAAGGCCAGGCGCAGGTGGACGCGGGCGGCTTCACCGTCGCCGAGACGCTCGGCGAGGGCTGCCGCCTCACGGTAGAGGTCGGGCGAGAACGGGCATTCGGCCAGGGCCTGGAGTTGGGCGGCGTAGGCTTCGCTGTGCCAGCCCGCCGCCGCGTAGGCGCGGGCCAGGTCGGCCAGGAGGATGGGGCGCTGCGGGCTGCCAGCCGGAACTTGGTCGGCGGCCTGC
>CAZLBQ010000743.1:1362-2553 GCA_964557745.1 uncultured Anaerolineales bacterium | reverse complement strand
CCGCGTGGCCCATTTACAAGGCGGCTCTATTCGTCGCCGTCGTCGCCCTGGCCCTGGCGGTGTGCCTCTGGCTGGCCTTCGGCGTCAACCCGCGTGTCCTGGCCGGGCTGGTGGTCATGGTCACACTGGCGACCTGGGGCTGGGCGCTTTACACCGAGTACCACGAGGCGCAGGAGCTAAATGCCCGCGTGAAGGCCCGTCACGACAACGTCAACGCCCGCCTGCGCCCGTCTCTGGTGGTCATGCCCGGCGGGACGGGGGTCGCGCCGCAACCTGCCGCCGTCCGCTATGGGGGCGTACCGGAAGCTGAGGCCGTGCGCATCATCCTCCGCTTTGCCCTGGTCCGCGCCGCCTGCGAGGCGCGGGGCGAGGCGCAGCCGGGGACCAGTCTGGTCGTCCCCCACACGCCCGTCGGCTTCCCGTCTTATGACAACCGCATGCACGCCTTCGCCATGCGGACCCTGCGCGACCTGGGCTTCGTCCTGGGCGGCACGGACAGCGAGACGGGTAAGCGCACCAACTGGCGCTGTACCCTGGCCGGGCAAGGTCATACTCCTGGTCAGGTCGTCGGGATGCTGGAGCCGTACCTGTTGCCTGGGGCGAAGCTCGATGAGTTAATCGCCACCGGCCGCGTGCGACAGGCTATGACCGAGAGTGGAGCCTGGAAGTGACGACACAACTAAACCGCGACGAAATCCTGGGCGCGTATGCATCGGTAGCCGCGCCCGCCGACTGGTGGCACACGGCGCAGGCCGCCGACGCGACCGACGAGGGCGAAGCGCACGAGGCGACGACCCGCCTCAGCCTGTCGCCGTGGCTCATTGCGGTGGTGGGCATCGGCATCCTGATGGGGTTGGTGGCTGGCCTGGTATGGCTCTACGCGCTGCCAGTGGAGCTTAACCGCATCGGCGTCTGGACCCCGCCACCGCCCGACGTGGCCGCTGTGCAGGCCGTGGCCGCCGGGCAGGCCCTGGCCGTCACGCAGTCGTTGGCGTGGACACCGGGGACGGCGATGCTCGCGCCCCCCACCCCGGCCATCGACTACGCCGCGCAGCCGGTCATGCGTATCTGGTGCGACGGGAACCCGGTAGACCTGGTCAGCACGAGCCAGATCACGGCAGACCTGACGCGCCGCTGCTGGGCCGACTACGGCTGGTGCGAGACGTGTCAACTGGCGTGGATGGCCGCGCA
>CAZLBQ010000743.1:0-1262 GCA_964557745.1 uncultured Anaerolineales bacterium | reverse complement strand
CGCTACTGCTGCGACGCGCACGGGCGCGCGTGGCGACGGCGACAGGCGGCCACGGTGGAGACACAGGAAGCGAGGCGCAGCGCGTGAAACGACTACCCACCACCCTCGAAGAATACCAGTCCCTCACCGACGAGGAGCGCGCCGAGGTGCAAGCCTACGTGCATGACATCCGTTGCGCGACGCGCCCACCTTGCGCTGTTCCAGCCACAGGCGCGCGGGGTTGGCGCGCAGCGGATCGGTGGGCATCGCGGGCGTTGCCAGCCGCGCGGCCGCCGTGACGTAGGAGATGATTTTCGCCATAGGACCCTCGCCAGACAGGGTATGGCTTAGAACGAATGAGCGACGACAGCGTTCTGCAAAAAGATGACAGGTTTTTGGTCAATGCTTGTCAGCCACGAAATTGTAGACAAGTCGCGTAACCAAGCCGCCTCGAAAACGTTTAGCTTTGTGAGCTTGGTCCTTCTGCCTCTTGACAGCGTTACCCGTGTAACGGTATACTAAGCGCAGGTTTGTACACGCCGTGTACCAGGGAGACCTATGCTGCACCCCGTGCCCGCGACACTGTCAAGAGGCGGTCCCATGACCAACGAGCGAGACTGGATGACCGCCACCGAGGTCGAGGCAATGCTGAACACCGAGCTGACGCGACCGCGCCGCTCACGTCTGCTCGTGCGGCTCGAAGAGGCTGGCGTCCGTATCGACCGGCCATCCAACCGCCTGACGCTCGTCAACCGCTCCGACCTGCTGGCCTTCTTGCGGGACATCGAGGCCGGTCGCCGCGAGCGACCCGACTGGCTGCCATGACGACAGCCTATTTTGCCTCTTGACACGTTACACGTGTTATGCTATACTAGAGCCATACCCCACAGCCGGGGCGGTCGTCGCCCCACAGGAGACACGACAATGGCAACCAGTAACGGAACCACTACCATCGCCACCCGCCCCACCGACCCACTCGTCATTGCCGCTGAAGTCGGCTACAGCCCCGGCAAGCTCCAGCTCGTCAAGGATACCATCGCGCGCGGCGCGACAGACGACGAGCTGGCTCTGTTCCTCTACACGGCTCACCGGGCCGGTCTCGACCCCCTCGCCCGGCAAATCTATTGCATCCAGCGCTGGGATAGCATGCTCCAGCGCAACGTGATGAGCACCCAGGTCAGCATCGACGGCCTCCGCCTTATCGCCGACCGCACCGGGCGATACGCGCCGGGCCGCGCATCCACCTACGAATACGATAAAAACGGCAGCCTGGTTGCTGCGAC
>CAZLBQ010000742.1:0-2555 GCA_964557745.1 uncultured Anaerolineales bacterium | reverse complement strand
GGGCGTGCTTTTAGTTACCCTGTCCGCGGGTTGATGGGGTTGAAGTCACTACTTGCCGTAGATGGCGACGAAGGGCGCTTTTGTTTCCGTACCCTTTGAGCGGGTCGATGGGGTTGAAGAGGGGCTGTCGGCGCGTCCAGCGGTATCGGCGTAGGGCGTTTCAGTACCCTATGAGCGGGTCGATGGGGTTGAAGGCCGGCGTCACCGGCGTGCGCGGGCGCGCGGTTGTCACGTTTCAGTACCCTATGAGCGGGTCGATGGGGTTGAAGAGCTCGGATGTCAGTAGGGTTCTCTGTCGATGTTGGAGTTTCAGTACCCTATGAGCGGGTCGATGGGGTTGAAGCGAAGACCTGGTCTTCGGTGGCGTTCCCCATCTTCCGGTGTTTCAGTACCCTATGAGCGGGTCGATGGGGTTGAAGCAGGGTTCTTTCAAAGTCGGGTAGGGAACGGAGAACGAGGGCGTAAGGGGGACAGGGGTCGCCAACAGAAGGTCCATGAGATACAATGCCGCCACCTACCACAGCGGAGGCTGCATCTCATGGACGACCCTCAGTATAGCACACTCTACGCGGCGTTGCAGGCCGTGCCCGACCCGCGCCATCGACGGGGTCAGCGCTACCCCTGGCCCGTGTTGCTCGCTCTGATCGCGGCGGCCTTAGCCAGCGGCCAGCCGAGCGTGTGGGCCATCGCGCACTGGGCCGCGCTGCACGCCCAGGCGATCATCGACCTACTGGGGCTGGAGGTGAAGCGCGTACCGAGTGCCTCGACGCTGTATCGAGCGATCCAGCAGGTCGATGGGGACGCCCTGGACCGCTGCCTCAGCGCCTACAATGCAACCTTAGCCCATCTCGACCCGACGGTGGGGCGGCTGACGCTGGGAACGGGGCAGGTCGTGCAGGGCCAGGCCGTGGATGGCAAGGTGGTGCGAGGGGCCAGCGCCCATGGTCAGACCGTGCGGCTGGTCAGCCTGGTCCGTCACGGCGATGGGATTACCCTCAGCCAAGTGCGTGTGGCATCGCGACGGGGCGAACAGACGGCGGCCCCGACCTTGCTGGCCCAGCGTGACTTACCGGGTACCGTCACGACCTTCGACGCGGGGCTGAGCCATCGCGCCTTGGCCCAGCAGATCATCGACCAGCAGGGCCACTATCTGATGCTCATCAAGCGCAACCATCGCGACCTCTACGAGCATCTGCGGGTGTGGTTCGACCCGCCCTCGTCGCTGGCCTGGCTCCCCTGCGACGGTCCCATCCCGATCCGCCAGGCGCAGACCGTCGACAAAGGTCATGGTCGGGTGGAGGTCCGCACCCTCCTCAGTCGAGCCGATATCGCCTCGACCTTGCCTTGGCCCCACGCCGCCCAGGCCTTGCGCCGCACTTGTCACCGCCGCGACCTCAAGACAGGCAAGGTCAGTGTCGAGACCACCTATGGTGTGACCAGTTTGACCGCCGCCGAAGCCACTCCTCAGCAGGTGGAGCACCTGTGGCGCGCGCATTGGACCATTGAGAACCGCTCCCACTATGTGCGCGATGTGACCCTGGCCGAGGACAAAGGTCAAGTCCATGTCGGTCATGCCCCCGAAGTCCTGGCCTCCCTGCGCAACGCTCTCCTGGCCCTCTTGCGTGCCGAGGGCTGGTCTTCCATCGCTGCTGCCCTACGCTACTATGGCTCCTCGGTCGTCAAGGCCTTCCGTCTCATCGGCGCCTGTCCTGCCACCTGACTTTGAAAGAACCCTGGACGGCCCACGCGTGAACATCTCTCCACCCCAACCCCCAACGCGCCCATGAGCGCGCCTATGACCGAGTCGGCTGCTACCCCTGACGTGGCGCCGCCCCCCGTAACCTCGGCCGACGTCTCGCGACGCGCCGCGTGGCTACTGGCGGCCCTCGGCGGGGCCAGCGCCGCCGTATATCTGCTGCGGTTGAGCCTACCCATGTCCCTGCGCGACTATCTCGGCTCACCGCTCATCGACCTGCCCAAGATTGTCGGGGAAACCAATGTTGGCGCGTGGTACTACCTGGACACCATGCTCGCCCTGTTCGCCCTGTACTTCGCGGGCTATTGGGTCGTGCTGCGCCTGACACGACAGGCGAGCGCCGATTCCAGGGTGAGCATGACGCAGGTAGGCGCGGTCATGGTCACCTTCTTCGTCATCTTCTCGATGATTCTGCTGTTGATGTTTCCCGTCACCGCCGCCGATATATTCAACTACATGCTATATGCGCGCATGTGGACTTTTCAGGGCCTGAACCCCTACGTCGTGCCGCCTGAGCAGGTCACGTCCGACCTGACCCTCGAATACACCATCTTTCGCAATCTGACAACGGCGTATGGGCCGGGCTTCACGCAGCTGTCGGCGCTTCTGGTGCGCCTGGCGGGCGAGGATCTGCTGCGCCTCGTACTCGTCTTCAAGCTCGCGCTCATTGGCTTTCACGCCGCCAGCGTCTGGCTGGTGTACCTCACCGTGCGTCGCATGCAGCCTGCATATGCCTGGGCGGGGGCCTACCTGATGGCCTGGAATCCCCTGGTGCTGTTCAATGTGGCCGGCGACGGCC
>CAZLBQ010000741.1:0-2575 GCA_964557745.1 uncultured Anaerolineales bacterium | reverse complement strand
TGCCTCTGCGTCAGTGCGTCATGGATGGTACGATAGACCTGCTCCGTCAGCCCGCGTTCGCGCACCTTTTTGACGAGTTAACTTTAAAGGTGCTTGACCGTGTTCAACGCCAATCGGTGCGCCGGTTGTTCATTGACGGGCTGGATGGCCTGCGCGCCACCGCGCTCTCCGACGACCGCTTTGCGGACGCTCACGCCGCGCTCACCCATCGCTTGCGGTCCGTCGGTGTCACCACTCTGGCATCCGTCAACGTGCCTAACCTCTTCGGTCCGGCTGTGCAGGAGCCTCTTGACGGTCTGACTACCAACTCCGACAACATTGTATTCTTACGTCAGGTAGAGCTGCGCTCCCAACTCTACCGCCTGATTTCGATCTACAAGATGCGCGGAAGTCCTCACTCGCGTGCCATCCGCGAGTTCACGATCAACGACACCGGCATTGATGTGGCAGCGACGTTCGATAGAGCCGAAGGTGTTCTAACGGGTATAGCTCGCCCGCTACCAGCCGCCGGTTCTCTCTAACCGACGAGGCCCACCTACCGGATCGCGAGGCCTGCTTTGACAACCATTCTCGTGGTCGAGGACGATGCTGCCGTTGCCAGCTTGATCACAACCATTCTGGAAGACGACGGATACAAGGTTGTGGCCGCTAGAGACGGCCGCGAAGCGCTGGCGATGCTGAGCCAGACGCAGACCGATCTTGTGTTGAGCGATATCATGATGCCCGTACTCGATGGCTTCGCCCTGTGCCGCGCCATGCAGGCCGAAGTAGCTTATCGGTCCCTTCCGCTTGTGCTGATGAGCGCTGTCGAAAAGGTTCCTGAGCCGAGCGATTGTCGCTGCGCTGCCTTCCTCCGCAAACCTTTCGATCCGACAGCCCTGCTGAGTCTCGTCGCGCGCGTCACCGGTTCGGGGGACCAGAGCGCTTCTCTCGTCTAGTCGCGCCTCGGGTCCAGCCATCCATCGGTGAACTTGTCCCCCACCCCATACACTGTCAACACCCACGTCGGGCGGACTGCTCCTGGCCTAGCAGGCGCTCTAACCAGATGTTCGTGTCGAGGAGATACACTACTCCGTTCTCCACTCCGAGGCACGGTGCTGGAGATCGACCGCCGACATGGACGGAGCAACATCCTTAAGCGCCTCGGCCCAGTCTTGTCGGAGACGTCGCCCGTTGCGGCGCGCGCTTGGCGAGCAGGAACTCCACGAAGTCACTCACCTCCGCGCGAAGGTCGAGCGGCAATTCCTGGATCAATTCCTCGAGAGGTCTGGCAGCCATAGATCAAGACTCCAAGCATAGATAGTGGCAGA
Organism: uncultured Anaerolineales bacterium; assembly: GCA_964557745.1. GTDB lineage: Bacteria > Chloroflexota > Anaerolineae > Epilineales > JAHCIE01 > JAHCIE01. The sequence continues at coordinate 1,265 of CAZLBQ010000741.1, read as the reverse complement.
GCTATTGTATATCTCGTCAGGTGAAGTATACTTGGCGAGAGACACATTCGGCAAGAAGGAGGCATTGTGTTGCGCACCGTGGAAGCAGTGATTGATGAACAGGGTCAGGTGCATCTGTTGGAGACCGTGCAGTTGGCCCGAGCGCGTCGAGCATTGGTGACTATCCTCGACGATGAGCCGGTCGACGCGGGAGGGGACACCGCTCATGCGAGCGCGTCTCCGAGCGAGCGCCACGAGCGGAGGCATGCCTATGACCAGCTTCTTCGCCTGGCCCAGTCGCTGAGCGAGAGTGGCGTGACGGCCCGTGAGCTACTCCAGGCCTCGCGCGAGGAACTAGAGGCGCGGTCGTGATCATCGATGCAAGCAATGCCGTCGCACCGCGTCTCGCCTGGGTTCAATGGATCGGGGACTATCAGAGCAGGACCGCAACCCATTAACCCCTTGTCGGCGCCCCACTTCCTTTCATTCCACGTCACCCCTCCTCCGCAAACTTGTACCCCACCCCGTACACCGTCAGCACATAGGTCGGGTTGAGCGCGTCCGGCTCGACCTTTTTGCGGACGTTTTTGCAATGTGAGACACAACCCGCAAGATCACGACCTTCGGGTTGAGGCGATGACAGCGCTCTTAAGCTGTGAGGCGCTTAGGGCAAGGCCCTCTTTCGCTCGGTCAGCCCACGCTTGGACGATCTATTGCATCCGGTCCCCGGCGGACGGCGCCTCATCCCGCGCTCGGCCTATCCTCTAACGCGTATGCCACCGCCTGCTCCAGCGCCATCGCGCGGCCATCGGCCCAGGCCCGCTCGAAGTCGAGCGCCGAGAGTTGGCTATGCAGGGTGGCTAGGTGGCGCTCATACCCAGAGCGGTTGGCCGCCCAGATCACGCCGCCGGCGGCATCTCGCAAGGACTCTGCCGCTCCCGATAGACGCGCCGCTCGGTGAGCATGTCCCTCAGCACTCGCGACGGCGGCTAATCCGTCCAGGCACTCGGCGATGCCAGCCCGGTTGCCAAGCTCGCGCTGGGCGCGGAGGGCTTCCTTGAACAAATCCTCCGCCCGGTCGGGCGCGCCCTGTCCCAACGCTACGTACCCGAGGTTGTGGAGCAGGGGCGGAACCTCGCTCTTGATGCCGGCCTGAAGAAACAGCGCCAGGCTTTCATTGTAAGCGGTCTCGGCTCGACCATAGTCACGTTCGGCGCGAGCGGTATCGCCGAGGTAATCCAACACCTGAGCAATAAAGTAGGGATTGCGCAGGGCGCGCGCAATGC
>CAZLBQ010000740.1:0-2579 GCA_964557745.1 uncultured Anaerolineales bacterium | reverse complement strand
CACTCGTCGGCATGACCGACGGGCGGGAGCACCGGTACCGCGTCAGTCTGACCCGCCTAGTGAGCGAGTTGCAGGCAGGCAACCGCAATCTGCCCATTGTCGTGTTCTGCATTGCCTATGGCGACGACGCCGACCTGCCCGTCCTCGAACGCATCAGCCAGGCGACCGGCGGTCAGACGCGGCAAGGCACCCTGGACACCATCCGCGACCTGTACAAGATTCTGTCCACGTACTTCTGATATGGGCAGAATTTACAGGATTGGCACAATTGACAGAATAATAAGAGGCCTATTCTGTTCATTCTGCAAATTCTGTCAATTCTGTCCTGGTCTGGAATGGCGAGAGACTTTATGGCTCAAGAACCGCTGCGCCGTGAACTCCGCTCCCGCGCCTGGAGCGCCATCCTCCAGCACGCCGTTTTCCGCTGGGAGAGCGCCGTTGTCATCGCGCTGACTCTGGTGCTGACCGTGCTGCTGACCTACCCGTTCCCGTGGTGGCCGTGGTGGGGCTGGCTGGCGGTCGGCGGCGTGGCCGAGGCGCTCATCGTCGGCACGAGTGTGACCGATGCGCGGGCGGCGCAGCAAGCCGTGGCCGACATGTTCCGCAGCGAGCATAACCCGGCGCGGCTGCGCAGCGAGGGCTATCGCGGCGTGGTGGAACGGGCGCTGGCTTACCGTGACCAGATGAGCCGCGAGGTGGCCCAGCGGCCGGACACCTTGCTGCGCGACCGGCTCAACGAGCAGGTGGGGCAGGTCGATGACTGGGTCGATGGCATCTACCGCCTGGCGGTGCGGCTGGAAGACCTGAGCAGCGACCGCTTGCTGCAGCAGGACTTCCAAAGCGCCCCGATGGACTTACAGCGCCTCGTGGCGCGCCTGCGGGCGACAACGGACGCCGAGACCCAGGCCCGCCTGCGCGAGGCCGTCGCGGCCCGCCAGACTCAGGTTGAGAACTTGAACCGGCTGCGTGACCTGACGGAGCGCGGCAACATCCAGTTGGAAAATACGCTCGCGGCGCTGGGCGCGACATACGCCCAGGTCCAACTCCTGACCGCGAAGGACATCGACAGCGTGCGGGCACGCCAGCTCCAGCAGGACATCGCCGCTCAGGTGAGCGCCCTGCAGGACGTGGTCACGTCGCTGGACGAAGTGCGGGGCCGCGCTCAGACTCCCGGAGAGCATCCATGAAGAAATGGCTTATCCTCCTCCTGCTCCCCCTCCTGGTCGCGTGCAGCGCCGGGCAGCCCAGCGGTGAGGTCACGGTGTTTGTGGCCGCCCCGCTGTCGGGCAGCCAGGCCGAGGGCGGGCAGACAGTCGTCGGCGGCGTGCGGTTGGCGGCGGAGCGCATCAACCGCGCGGGCGGGCTGCTGGGCAAGAGCATCAAGGTCGTGGCGCTCGACGACGAGGCCGACGACGAGGCGGCGGTCGGCGTGGCGCGCCAGGTGGCGCAGGCGGTCCAGCAGGGCCAGCCGGTGCTGGGCGTCGTCGGCCACTACAACAGCGGCCAGACCCTGGTCGCCATGCAGGTCTACAAAGACCTGCCGATCCTGGTCATCACCCCGACGGCCAGCGACGTCAGCCTGTCGCAGCAGGGCTACCGCAACTTTTTCCGCGTCAACGCCACAGACGCCGCCCAGGCCCCGGTCGATGCCCGCTTCCTTGTCGAGACGCTGAAGGCCAAGCGCATCGCCATCGTCCACGCCAACAACGCCTACGGGCGCGGCCTGCGCGACCAGATGACCCAGGCGCTGCAGGCCCTCGGCCAGTCGCCAGCCGGTGTAGTTGAGATCAAGGAGGCTGCCAACACCCAGGCGGACGCCGTTCAGCGCGTCAAGGCGCTCAATCCGGACGCCGTGTTCCTGGCGGGCTACGAGACGGAAGGCTATGTCCTCCTGCCGCAGTTGCGCGAGGCGGGCGTGACGGTCCCCTTCCTGTGCTCCGACGGCTGTTTCGTGTATGCCTTTGTCGATGAGGCGGGCAAGGCGGCCGAGGGCGCGTACGTCAGCGCCATCACGCCGGACGCCCGGGCCGTAGCCGACAGCCAGTGGTGGAAGGACTACCAGGCCGTCGAGTCGCGCAACCCCGGCACGTACAGCGCGGCGGGCTACAGCGCCCTGATGGTGATGAGCGAGGCCGCCAAGAAGGCCAACGCTCTCAATGGCCGCCAGGCCGCTGATGCGGCGCGCAGCCTGGACCTAACCACGCTCGTGGGGAAAATCCACTACCAGGCCAGCGGTGACGTGGCCGACCCGCAGGTGTACATCTTCCAGGTCAAGGACGGCGTGTACCAGCAGATTCAACCCCCGCCCGGCCCGTCGCGGTAACAACGTAGCGCCGATTTGAGGCAGCGTTCCTACCGAGCGCAGCGAGGCATCTCCTCTGCCAGCCCCCTCAGAGCAGACCCCTCACTGGGTTCGGCCTGACGGTCCGATGGTCATGCCGAGCGCAGCGAGCCATCTCCTCTGCCAGCGCCCCCAGAGCAACCCCATCCCTCCGTTCGGGGTGACGGCGCTGCGACGACTTGGCGCAGCTGCCGAAAGAATAGGTGGCCTGGTGAGTCTAGACGGTAGCACTAAGCGA
>CAZLBQ010000739.1:0-2582 GCA_964557745.1 uncultured Anaerolineales bacterium | reverse complement strand
CGTTCTTCATCCTGTCTGTCGCATCCCAATCTTCTGCCCATCAGTTCTTCACAGTGTCCTAACAGCCTTCTGGTAGGATAGGGTCAGTGAATTGAACTTATCTATGCTTCATAAGGAGAGGTGTGAGATGACTAACAAGCCTAAGGCGCGCGCCCGCAAACCAGGCAAGCGGCTGACCGCCGTGAAGACGGCTCTGGCCGCGCTTTCGATGGGCCTGACCATAGGCGGGTGGGGCATCCTCGCAAGTGGGAACGCCCAGGCCTACCCGATTGACGATGATCCGACACCGGTCGTGGCGACGGTCGCCAGCGCGCCGACGGCCACCGTGACCACGCTGCCCACCGGCACGGCGACGGCGCAGCCGCAGCCCAGCGTGACCACGACGGCGACTACTCAGCCGACCGCGACGGCGACGGCCCAAGCGACGGCCACCGCGACGGCGCAACCGACCACGACGGCTACCGCCAGCGCGACCGCCAAGACGACGACCGCGCCTCAGCCCGTGACGCGCACGCGCTCGTCGAAGTGAGGGAGCTATGAATAACACACCAGCGTCGAACCGCTCGACGACAAGTCTACTGATCATCTCCATCGTGGCCGTTCTCGGCGCGACCCTCATCGCGGCCCTGGTCTCGCCGCTGGGGTTGCCCATCCTGCTCGCCTCGCTGACCGACCCCACGGCGCATGGCTACTGGTATCTCTCGCGCGGGGCGGGGATCGCGGGCTACTTGCTCCTCTGGCTGTCGATGGCGTTGGGGCTGATGGTGACGAACAAGCTGGGGCGGTTGTGGCCCGGCGGGCCTGCCACGGCGGACCTGCACGAGTTCACCGGCCTGCTGGGCATGGCCTTCGCCGCCTTCCACGTGCTGATCCTGCTGGGTGACCACTACATCGGCTACACGCTGGGGCAACTGCTCATCCCGTTCGCCAGCGCCGACTATCGCCCGCTGTGGATCGGGTTGGGTCAGCTAGCGCTCTACTTGGGCATCCCAGTCACGTTCGCCTTCTACGTGCGGCAGCGCATCGGGCGCCTGTGGCGCACCCTTCACTACGGTAGCTTCGCCATGTTCGTGATGACGGCCCTGCACGGGTTGCTGTCGGGGACGGACAGCGTTCTGCCGGCGGTGCAGGCGATGTACCTGCTCACCTCGGCGAGTATCGTCGGGCTGACGGTCTACCGAGTGTGGGTCAGCGTGCGTGGCCGCTCGACCAAGGCCCTTCGCCGGGCCGAGGCGCGCCGCGAAACCCCCGTGCAAGGCTAACGGTGTATAATGGAGAGAGGGTCCCAATCATGCTCACGCGGTGGCTTGAGGCGACAGCGCCAACGCAACGGGCGGATACAACGGGTATGACACAGACAATCTTGGTGGTGGACGACGAGGCCCGGCTGCGTGACATGCTGCGTGTCTACCTGCAGCCGGAGGGCTACCGGGTGGTCGAGGCGGCCAACGGGCGCGAGGCGCTGTACGTAGCGCGCTACGAGAAGCCCGACCTGATCATCCTCGACCTGATGATGCCCGAGATGGGCGGCATCGAGTTCATGCGCCTGTTCAGCAGAGAGTCCTCGACCCCCGTCATCATGCTGACGGCGCGGGTCGAGGACCAGGACAAGATCATCGGGCTGGAGCTGGGGGCCGACGACTATGTGACCAAGCCGTTCAATGTACGCGAGCTGATCGCGCGGGTCCGCGCCATCCTGCGGCGAGTGCAGAAGTCATCGGTGGAGGTGGACGTGCTGCGCGTGGCCGACATTGTGCTCGACCGGGCAGGCGCGACAGTCAAAGTGGGCGAGCGTTCCGTCGACCTGACACCGTCGGAGTTCGAGATTCTGGCGACGCTGATGGCCAGCCCCGGCCGGGTGTTCTCGCGGCTCGACCTGCTCGACCGGATGTCCGGTGACGCCTACGAAGGGTACGAGCGCACCATCGACGTGCACATTCGCAACCTGCGCGCCAAAATTGAGCCTGACCCCAAGCACCCCCGCTACATCGAGACAGTCTACGGCATGGGCTACCGCTTCGCAGCGGACACTCAGGGCGCCTCCTAGCTGGGGCATCGGATGTTGTATGCGCTCACTCACCTGGAAACTGACCCTCGCCTTCCTGCTCGTCGGCCTGCTCGGCGCGCTCCTCGTGGCCCTGCTCGTCGGCCAGCGCACGCGAACCGAGTTCGACCGCTTTCGGCAGGCGACAGAGGCGGGCCAGCAGAGCCTGGTGGTTGCCCTCGCCGACTACTACACGCAGCGCGGCAGTTGGCAGGGGGTCGAGAGCTTCATCGCGGGCAACTCGGAGGTGAGTCCATCGAGCCGGGGCATGGCGCTGCTGAACGCTGATCGCGTGGTCGTGCTGGGGAACCGTGGCTTGCCCGTAGGTGTGACAGCGCCCGACACTCTGCTGGCCAATGGCGCCCCGATCCAGGTGAACGGACAGACTGTGGGCTACGCCCTCTTCGACACCCCAGGTCAGCGGCCATCTGGTCCGGGCGGCGGTGGCGGTGGTCCAGGCGGGCCAGGCGGCGGACAGCGCTCGCCAGACGCCGAGTTCCTGGACCGTGTTACCTGGGCGTCGGTCATCAGCGCCGGC
>CAZLBQ010000738.1:0-2584 GCA_964557745.1 uncultured Anaerolineales bacterium | reverse complement strand
GCCCGGCTCAGCAACACCACCAATGGGTCACGCTGCTGCCCGTGATGCTGCTCATGCAACAGGACCGCCGCCAACTCGTCGTCGTCCAGAAGGTTGACCAGCCCTGTGCTCACGTAGATGCGCGGCCGTCGCAGGCCAAGACAGAAAGCTAGCGGCTCATCCCAGGCCAGAGCCTGCACGGGGACCGTCAAAGCGTGGGCGCGAGCCACGCGCGTAACGCCAGGCGGCGTTGGGACGGTCAACAGACGAAGGGCGCGCTGGAAGCGATAGGAGGCCAGGAGCTGCGCGAAGGTCGCGTGGAGCCCACCCACCAGGATCGCAGCGAGGGCCGTGATCGGCACGAGCACGCGCCAGGCGGGCGCGTGGGCCAACACTTCGTCCCAGTCCAGGCGACACAGCGCGAGGAGGGCATGATGCTCGGCAGGGCTGTGCCAGACCACGGCGATTCCCAGCCCTACCACCATCACGGTAGCCAGACTCAGGAGGGCCAGGAAAGGCTGGATGACCGTGGACTGGGGCTTCATCTTCATCGCCGTCACGTCGTAGATCCGCCCTTCTGCCGGGCGTGGGCAATAGCCTGCTCCAGGGCGGCCAACTCCTCGTCCGACAGGTCGTCCACGGCTTGCGCGAACTGAGTGACCGCCACCGAGCCGAAGTCCTTGAGTAGACTCTGGACCACCTGCTGCGAGACGTTTTGCAGGAACTGGTCCCGCGTCTGGACCGGCGTGTAGACGTACACCTTGCCCTCGCGGCGGCGCGACAGGACGTTTTTGAAGACCAGGCGGTTCATGACCGTCGTAACCGTCAGGTAGTTGGGGTTGCCGAGACGGGTACAGACATCCTGAATGGTGGCCTCATGGAGTTCCCACATCACGTGCATGATGCGGGCCTCCAGCTCGCCAAACAGGCGCATCAGCCCCACTTGGTCGAGGCGAAATGCCTGAACGGGGATAGGTTTCGTCACGCGGTCCCTCCTCCGGTTTGACAGGCGATAAATAAGAGTATAAAACGAAGCGGTAGCCTGGTCAAGGGGTATTCCCTTAGTGAGACGGCCTTCATGACAGAGCAACGGACGGCCTTGGTCGTCGACGATGAACCGCGACTGCGCGACCTGGTACGCGACTACCTGGCGGCCGAGGGCTTTCGTGTGGTGACGGCGGCTGACGGCCTGGCGGCGGTCGAGGCGGCGCGGGAGCACCAGCCGGATGTGGTGGTGCTGGACTGGATGCTGCCGGGTATCGACGGCCTGGAGGTATGCCGCCGCCTACGGACCTTCTCGGATGCCTATGTCATCATGCTCACGGCCCGGGCGGAGGAGGTCGACCGCATCGTGGGGCTGGAAGTGGGAGCCGACGACTACCTGGCTAAACCTTTCTCCCCGCGCGAATTGGTAGCCCGCGTGAGAGCCATGATGCGCCGACCACGGCGCGACACCGCGCCAGAGGCCATCGCTGCAGCAACGTCCCGGCGCTTTGGCCCCCTCACCATCGATGAGACACGTCATGTCGTGACCCTCGAGGGTGAACCCGTGGCGCTCACCCCCCTGGAGTTCAACCTGTTGACGACACTGGCGGCCCATCCCGGTCGGGTCTACACGCGCGACCAGTTGCTTGAACAGGTGTGGGGCGCGGACTACTTCGGCGATGATCACGTTGTGGACGTCCACGTCGGGAAGCTGCGTAAGAAACTGAACGACGACGCTGCCGCCCCGCGCTTTATCGAAACGGTCCGGGGGGTCGGCTATCGCTTCGTCGAGAAGGAGACGTGATGCGCTCGCCCAGTGTTAGCCTGCGAGCACGTCTCCTGCTGTCGTACCTGGCCGTCGTCGCGGTCGGCCTACTGACTCTGTTGCTGGCGACCCTTGCCCTCGGTCCGACCCTCTTCGATCAAGTAATGGGGCACATGATGGGCGCAGGCGACATGATGGGTGGGATGATGGGCGGCATGATGGCGGGCGTGCAGGCGAGCGCGACGCAGGCTTTCCAGACGGCCATGTTCCAGGCGCTCGTCCTTAGCGCCCTGGCCGCCGGTCTGGCCGCGGTGGCCGTGAGTCTCCTGGTATCATCACGCATCGTGACGCCCGTCCAGCAGCTGGCCGACGCCAGCCAGCGCATCGCGGCGGGTCACTACACCGAGCGGGTTCCCGTCACCGGGCACGATGAACTGGCGACGCTGGCGACCCAGTTCAACATCATGGCCGAAGAGCTAGAAACCGTGGAACGACGGCGTGTGGCCCTGATCGGCGACGTGGCCCACGAGCTGCGGACGCCCCTCGCGACCCTGGAGGGCTATACCGAGGGGTTGCTAGATGGGGTGGTCCAGCCGACACCAACCACCTGGGCGGTGCTCCACGACGAGGTGGGACGCCTCAAGCGCCTGGTGCAGGATCTCCAGGAACTGTCGCGCGCTGAGGCGCATCAGCTGCCGGTCTCGCCCTCTCCGCAAGCGCCTGTTGATCTAGTCAAGCGAGCCGTGGACCGTCTGATGCCCCAGTTTACCGAGAAGGGTATCGATCTGGTGGTCCAAGTCCCAGCCGCTCTACCTCACGTCCAGGCAGATTCCGACCGCATCATCCAGGTGCTCA
>CAZLBQ010000737.1:0-2585 GCA_964557745.1 uncultured Anaerolineales bacterium | reverse complement strand
ATCAGATTGGACGTTGCCGCATTGCCCGTGTCTTTGTAGATGACGAGCGCCTCGACCGAGTTGCCCGTCACGCTGGTAAAAGTCACGTTGTCACCGTCAAACACGCCGCTGGCGATGGTCGTGTTGGCGATGGTTTGCGGCGTGCCCACGACGCCCGCGCTCACGTCGTTGTAAAAGTCGTGGGCCGCGCTATAGGTGTACGTGCCCGTATCGACCAGGGCCACCTTGATGGTATCGGTGTCCAGGTTGACGCCACCCGTCCCGATGAGTAACTCCTTGAACGTTGGATACATTGCGTTTGCCACCGTCTGCCTCCTTAATTGTCTGCGACCACGAGGCCGCCCACTCCACTCTCAGCCACCGCCACGCCCCCGCGTGCGGCGTCCCTTATCACTGCCCCACCCCGCGCCGCATCCCCCACCACCAGGGAGCCGCGCAAGGCCCCCACCGTCACCGTCGCCGCGCCGAACAGCACTGAGGACGCGATGCCCACCGGCGCCAGGTCCACCGCCCCCGGCGTGATCGTCGGCGTCCCGAAGGCGATGGCGCTGCCTATCGCCGTCGCCAGCAGGTCGTACACGCTGGCCGCTGTCGGCGTCCCGAAGGCTACCCCACTTGCCACACCTGTGGGAGCCAGGTCCACCGCCCCCGGTGTGACCGTGGCCGCGCCAAAGGTTAGCGTTGACAGGACCCCCGTCGGCTCTAGCGTCGTGTCACCTATCGCCACGGTCGGCGAGCCAAAGGCCAGCGTTGACGCCACTCCCGTGGGAGCCAGGTCTACTGCGCCAGGTGTGACCGTCGGCGTTCCGAAAGCCAGTGTCGAGGCGATGCCCGTGGGGGCCAACGTCGCTTCGCCGCCCGTGACCGTCGCCGCGCCGAAGGCCAGTGTGCTGTCTACCCCCGTGGCCGTCAGGTCATACGTCGCGCTGGCCGTGGCTGCGCCAAAGGTGACACCACTCGCCACCCCCGTGGGAGCCAGGTCTACCGCCCCCGGTGTCACGGTCGGCGTTCCGAACGCTATTGCTGACGAGACCCCCGTCGGCGTCAAGTCGTAAGTCGCCGCCACGGTCGGAGCGCCAAAGGCCACAGTCGAGGCCACCCCGCCAGGCGTCAGGTCGTAAGTTGTACTGACCGTCGGCCCGCCGACCGCCAGCGTTGACGCGACTCCCGTCGGCGTCAACGTCTGGGTCGTGCCGAGGTTGCCGCCACTCCAATCATCGACACGCGTCGAGCCGTTGTGGTAGCCGCAAATCCCCGCGTAGCCGCTGCTGATACTGCTGTCGGTCTGCGCGCCCGGTGTGCCGGTCGTTGAGCCATTCTTAGTTGGCGTCAGCGTCGTGCCGCTGACTGTCAGCTTCAGCACATCGTTGACTGCCACCGCGCTGCCGTTGGAACCTATCTGCGTCCAGGAACCAGACACCACCTTGAACAGGTAACTCGCCGTCGAGTCACCGTAGAATCCGTAGTAGGTGTTGGCGCTCGCGTGGCAACGCACCGCCGGTCCCATCGGCGTATCGCCGGAGATGGCCTTGACGGTCACCTGCGCGTACTGGTTGTTGGCGAAGGTGTCCGCGTTCCAGTGCGCGCACGTCTCGTTGCTCGACGTGTTGGACTTCACGTCGTCGGTCGCGCCCAGTACCTGGAACGCGCCGGCGTTGTTGGTCCAACTCGACGAGTAGGTGGTCAGCGCCTGGTCGGACGCGCTGGTGAAGGTGTCAGACGCGGGCAGGGCCATCTATATCTCCACGCCGCCGATGAGTATCGGCCCGCTCCACTGGTTGGCCATGACCTTCAATGCCTGGCGCAAGGTCATCGCCCCCGTGACGCCACTCGTGTCCCACCCAAAGGACTGCGCCACGGCCAACAGCGCGTTCCGCTGCGCCGCCGTCAGACTCCCTATAGTCGTGCCGAGGGTGATGCCGCTTTGGTAGACCCGCACCCCGTACCGCCCGTGCAGGCGTTGGGCGAATTGGAAGAGCCGCGCGCAATGCCGCACCGCCTCGCGCCATGTCGTGCCCGCCACAAGCCACTGGCCGGGGATGCCGAAGCCTTCCAGAGCGTTACGCGCCGCCGTCAGGCCCGCCGCGCCGATGCTGGCGTCAAGATTGGCGGGCCCGCTGGCAAGGTCAGCGTTGGCGACCAGGGCCGCGTGCTGAGCATCGGTCACGTCGGCCACGACCAAGAACACCGGCTCCAGGCCGTAGTCCATCGCGCCCCACCACACCCCTGTTAGGTCCCAGAAATACTTGGGGGCGCGGCTGTTAGGCTTGTCGGATCGCGCCACAACGGGCGTCAGGTAGACACGTAGCGTCATGTCACCCCACAGAAAAAGCCCCTCGCGCCTGGCTTCTGCCAGGTCGAGGGGCGTCATGCGCTCGGTATACAGGGCTTAAGCCCGCTTGTCACCTATCATACCACAAATCGCCGCGCCCGTCTATGAATTAGAGGCCCCAACGCGCCCTGTCCAACGGCACGCTCCACGTGTGCGACTGATTACCCCAAGCCGAGTGCGCCTCGCCGGTGTGGGTTGCCAGGTCCAGCGCCGCCAGCAAGTAGCCCTGCCCCGTTAGCCGCTTGACGACTTC
>CAZLBQ010000736.1:0-2590 GCA_964557745.1 uncultured Anaerolineales bacterium | reverse complement strand
TGAACAGGCCGCGCTCCTTGGCGATGACCCACGCCGACATGAACACGTCGAAGACGAGGGGCCGCCGCCGCGTCCAACTCAGCAGCCGCCCCAGGTAGACGTCGAGCAGGCTGCCGTAGAGGGTTAGCATGACGTCGTAGTCGCCGACGCTGGCGTGCTGGCGAATCAGGGCGGCGTAGGCAGCCAGCACGCGCCGCGCGAAGCTGAGGCTCAGCCAGCCGCCGCGCACCGCCGCCACCTTGTCCTCGGTACCCGACCACAGGGAAACCTGGCACTCGACCACCTCGACGCCAGCTGCGCGCAAGCCGTCCAGGAGGGTGCGGTTGCGGCTATAGGCCGGGTCGTAGGCGCCGAAGGCGAGGACTCTCATGGGGGTTGCAGGTTGGAGGTTGCAGGTTGAAGGTTGAAGGTTGAAGATTGACGCTTGAAGACTTGGCGGGGCCGATAACCTTCAACTTGCAACCTGTAACCTGCAACCGATTAAGGGTAGATTTTTTCCAGCATGCGCGGGTAGGGGATGGTCTCGCGGACGTGCTCCAGACCGCACACCCACGCTACGGTGCGCTCGATGCCCAGGCCGAAGCCGGAGTGGGGGACCGAGCCATACTTGCGCAGGTCCAGGTACCACTCGTAGGCTTCGCGGGGCAGCTTGTGCTCGACCAGCCGCTGTTCGAGCAGTTCGAGGCTCGTCATGCGCTGGCCGCCGCCGATGATCTCGCCGTAGCCTTCGGGGGCCAGCAGGTCCGCCGAGCGGCACACTTCCGGCCGCCCCTCGACAGGCTCCATGTAGAACGCCTTGAAGTGGGTCGGGTAGTGGTAGACGAAGACCGGGCGGTCGAACTGGTTGGAGATGGTCGTCTCGTGGGGCGCGCCGAAGTCCTCCCCCCAGGGGAAGTCGGGGAAGCCGTTGGTGTGGAGCAGGGTGACGGCCTCGTCGTAGCTGATGCGCGGGAAGGGGGCGACGACGTTCTGGAGCTTGCTCGTGTCGCGCTCGATAATCTCTAGCTCGCGCGGGTGCTTCTCCAGGACGGTCTGGACGACGTAGCTGACCATGTCCTGCGCCACGTCCATGTAGTCTTCGAGCGTCGCAAAGGCCATCTCCGGCTCGACCATCCAGAACTCAGTCAGGTGGCGGCGCGTCTTAGACTTCTCCGCCCGGAACGTCGGCCCGAAGCAGTAGACCTTGCCGAAAGCCATGATGTTGGCCTCGTTGTAGAGTTGGCCGCTCTGGGTCAGGAAGGCGGGCGTGCCGAAGTAGTCGGTCTCGAACAGCGTCGTGGTGCCCTCGGCCGCCGACGGCGTCAGGATGGGCGTGTCGACCAGGATGAAGCCCTGGCTGTCCAGCCAGTTGCGGATGGACGCGATGATGGTGGCGCGGATGCGGATAATGGCGTTCTGGCGGGGGGAGCGCAGCCACAGGTGGCGGTTCTCCATCAGGAAGCCGACGCCGTGTTCCTTGGGCGTGATGGGGTAGTCCTGGGCGAGTTGGACGACCTCGAAGCCGCTCAGGTCCACCTCGTAGCCCGACGGCGAGCGTGGGTCCTCGCGCACACTGCCCGTCGCGATCACCGACGACTCCTGGGTCACGTGGCGGGCGGCCTCGAACTGGTCTTCGGGCATGTTCTTCTTAAACGCGACGACCTGGACCATCCCACTACCGTCGCGGAGTTGGATGAACTGGAGCCGCCCCTTGTCGGTGCGGTTGTGGACCCAGCCTTGCAGGGTCACGGTCTGGCCAACGTACTGGCCGATGGCGGAGATGCGGACGACAGGGGCCATAGTCACTCCCTCAACTAACGATAGGCGCCACGCTTGCATAGGTCAGCGTGTTCGGCAACGGCTGAAATTGTAGCGTACAGGGGGAGGCGGGTCAAACATTCGCCAGACGGGCCGCTAGACGAGGCGCGCCAGGAGGTCGGGCGGAACGAGGGGCGTGAGGTGGGGATAAGCCTCGATGAGTCGGGCGATGTCGGCCAGGTCTTTCTGCCGCTTGCTGGGGCGGCGCGTGCTGTCGGAGGCCGCCCAGACCTTGCCCCGCAGGATGTCTTCAAGGGCGGCGACCGGCAAGGGCAGGCCCAGGACCTCGCGTATCGTCGCGCGTTGGACAAAGTCGGCGTAGCGCGGGTCGGTCTGAATTTGCACCCGCAAGTCGGAGTCGGGAAGGGAGATGTTGAGGCTGTGGGGGAACTCGCGCACCTGGAAGTCGGCTGCCAGCAGACTCTCCACCAGCGCCATCTGGTCAACCGCGACGACGAGGTCCAGGTGGAGGCTCACCAGCGGCTCGACGTAGGCGTTCACCGCCTGGCCCCCGATGACGCAGTAGCGAATCCCGTGCTCGGCCAGCCGTTCGATGAGCCGCTCAAGCAGGTTCGCCTTGTCCATCGTCGTCGTCTTCCAGAAGGTGAGCGCGTCCATGACCAGATTGTAGTGGCGGGAGGGCGGCGAGTCAATTGAGGCAGCCCCGCAGCTGCCTCACCAAGAGAAAGGCGGGGATGGATGGGAGTCGAACCCACCGCGCCGCTTCACGCCGCGCCACCACTCCGAGAGCGCCCGCCAATCTGGCGTGGTCCGGGGTCGATGACGAGGCCCT
>CAZLBQ010000735.1:0-2596 GCA_964557745.1 uncultured Anaerolineales bacterium | reverse complement strand
CAGGCGGCCATCGCGCGAGCCAAAGCCGACCCCCAGCGGTATGTCGTCGTGTTCATGGATGAAGTGACCTACGAACGCCATCCGAGTGTGGCATGTACCTATGAAGCGGCTGGCTCGGTCCAGCCGCTGGCACGCCGCTCCCATCGGTCCAATGCCCAGCGCCGTGTGCTGGGCGCCCTCAATGCCCTGACGGGCCAAGTTACCTACATCCAGCGCGCCCACGCCGACATCTCCGCCCTGCGGGCCTTCTACAAGACCCTGCGCGCGGCCTATCCGCAGGCCGAAACCATCTATGTCGTGCAGGATAACTGGCCCATGCACTTCCACCCCGATGTCCTGACCGCCCTCCAAGCGCAATCCTGGCCGTATGCCGTGCCGAAGCCTCCCCACTGGCGTGCCGAGCCCACCCGTCCGCTGCCTCAGCTCACGTTGCCCATACGCATCGTCCAGTTGCCGACCTATGCCTCGTGGTGCAATCCCATCGAGAAGCTCTGGCGCAAGCTCCGCCAAGAGGTCTTGCACCTCCATCGCTGGGCCGATGACTGGCCTGGCCTGCAGGACTTGGTCAGCGCGTTTCTGGATGCCTTCGTCCACGGCTCCGAGCCTCTCCGCCGCTACACCGGCTTATTACGGTACTAATTTGTTAAAGTTCATCAGTCGGTGCGCTACTCGGTTTAGGTTTGCCCTCGTCCCCCGACGGGGGTATACTCTCGACGTTGGTGAATCCTCTGCCTGGAGTAGCCCTATGCGTCCACGCCGACTCTGTCTCGCCCTTGTCATCCTCGTGCTGCTCAGCCTGAGCGGCGCGGGGTTGGCCCGCGCGCAAGACCCCGTCTCACCTGCCCGTGAAGACCCCACGGGCATGTCCTTCATCAGTAGCCTGCGCGCCCGCAGCTATGGCGGCGGCGAGATGGAACGGGTGCGCGTCCTGGCCGAGACGCCCGACTTCACCCGCTACCTGATTCGCTACCCCAGCGACGACCTGACCATCCAGGGCTTCATGAACGTGCCCAAGGGCGTCGAGCCGCCCTACCGCGTGGTCGTCGTGGCCCACGGCTACGTCAACCCGGACGCCTACCCGCTGCTCCCCTACACGACACCTTACGCCGACGCCCTGGCGCGGGCCGGTTTCCTCGTCGTCCACCCCGGCTATCGCAATCATAGTGGGTCTGACGATGGGCCGAACCCCTTCCGTTCGGGCTACACCATTGATGTCCTCAACCTGATTGCCATCCTCAAGCAGCAGCCCGACGTGCGGCCCGACGCCATCGGTCTCTTCGGCCACAGCATGGGCGGCGAGGTGACCATCAAGGCGTTGGTGACCCGGCCCGAGGACATCCGCGCTGCCGTCCTCTACGGCGCCATGGGCGCGGACGCCTGGGAGAACTGGAACCTGATCAACTGGAAGTGGGCGGGCGGCTGGTTCCTGTTCGACGGTCCCTTTAGCCCCTGGCGTGACCGCGATGCCTTTGCCCTGGCCTCGCCCAGCAACTACCTGGACCTGGTCCAGACGCCCGTCCAGATTCACCACGGCCGATGGGATGACACGGTGCCCTTCGCCTGGTCAACCAACCTGGCCGACGCGCTCAAGGAGCATGGCAAGGAAGTTGAATTTTACGCCTATAACGCCTCCCACAGCTTCGGCGTCGGGGGCGTGGCCTACAACATGCTGATGCAACGTTCCATAGCCTTCTTCGACACCCACCTGGGACAATAGACCCTCGCGACGACGTAAAGAACATCATACCAGACCTCACTAGACAGTAATCCTTGCATCAAGCGTCCACGACAGGAAGCCGGAAGGGAGCGCAGCATGGCGAAGGTCAACTACGAGTGGCAGGTCGGGGAGACGGATTGGGGCGACGACACCGAGATGCTGGGCTTTGAGCCGACGCCCGCGCGGCCGGCGCCTATGAGGCGGCTGCGTCATTTGCCTCGGCGGCTGGTCTGGCTGAGCAGCGCGGCCACCGTCCTGCTGCTCATGCTGTGCGTGCCCCTGCTGCGCCGCGATGCCGCGCAAACCGCGACCTGGGGCGGCCGCTGATGGGCGCGCTACGCCAACTGCTCCAGGCCTGGCGCAGCACGCTGTGGGCAATTGCCCGTGACCAGGGCGTGCTGCTCATCATGGTGGGCGCGCCCGTGCTCTATGGCTTTTTCTACCCCTGGCCCTACCAGGACCAGGCCGTCACCCGCGTACCCGTGGCCGTGGTGGACCTCGACCACAGCAGCCTGTCGCGCCAGATCACGCGCTTCGCCCAGGCCAGCCCGCGCATCGACGTGCGCCTGGTCACGGGCGACGAGCGCGAGGCCCGGGAGGCGCTCTGGCGCGGCGAGATCGAAGGCTTTGCCATCCTGCCGCGCGATCTCAAACGCCAAGTGCTGCGCGGCAGCGCGGCCGTCGTCACCGCCGAGGCCGATGGCAGTTACGCCCTGCTCAACAAGGCCGTTCTCTATGGTTTTTCCGAAGCCATCGGCACGGTTTCCGCCGGGGTGGAAATCAAAAAGCTGCAGGCCGGCGGCCAAAGCGCGCTGCAAGCCCGGGCCAGCCGCAGCCCCGTCAATGTCCAGATGGTGGCGCTGTTCAACCCCACGGAAG
>CAZLBQ010000734.1:0-2597 GCA_964557745.1 uncultured Anaerolineales bacterium | reverse complement strand
ATCGGCGATGACCACCGCCCGCGCCCCCTCCCGAGCGCACAGCAGCGCCGTCGCCCGCCCGATGCCCGACCCCGCCCCGGTGATGAGAACGGTCTTACTCTGCAACTGGCTCATCGTGGCCCCTCAGTTCCCCAACCGTCGGCGGCGCCAGCAGCCGCCGGATGACCTTGCCAATCGGCGAGCGCGGCAGGTCCTCGACAAACTCGACCCACGCCGGCAGGGCGCTGCTCGGCAGCCGCTCGCGTACATAGTCAAGGATCTCGGCCGCCGTCGCTTGCTCGTGCCGCCGCAAGACGATGAACGCCTTCAGGCCCGAGGCGGCGTCGGTATGAATAGGCGTCACCGCCACCTCACTCACCTTCGGATGCTCGTACAGGATTTCCTCCACGTCGCGCGGAAAGACAATCGTCCCGTCCGGCGTCGCGGCCTCCCAGACATCGGCTTTGCGCTCGATGATCTGGAAAAAGCCGTCCTCGTCCATGCGAGCGACATCGCCCGTGTGGAGCCAGCCGTCACGCCAGGCCAGCGCCGTCTCCGCCGGGCGGTTCCAGTAACCCCGCATCACCTGCGGACCCCGCACGCACAACTCGCCAATCGCCCCGGCCGGTACGTCCAATCCAGTCCGCAGGTCAACGACCTTGGCGTCGGTGCTGGGCAGCGGCAGGCCGATGGAGCCAACGCGCCGCCGCCCGCCCAACGGGTTGACGTGCGTCACAGGCCCCGCCTCCGTCAGGCCGTAGCCTTCGACCAGCCGCCCCCGCGTGACCTTCTCGAACGCCTCCTGGACCTCGACGGGCAAGGGAGCCGCGCCGCTCAGGCAGGCCCGAATGGACGCCACGCCGTAGCGCCGCACGTCCGGCGCGTCCTTGATCGCCATGAACATCGACGGCACGCCCGGAAACAGGGTGGGGTGGTAGCGCCGAATGGCCCGCAGTGTCTCCATCACCTCGAAGCGCGGCAACAGGACGACCGTCGCCGCCAGCGACACCGGCACACTCAGCGCCGACATCAAGCCGTAGATGTGCCACAGCGGGAGGACGCCCAGGTAGACTTCCGCGCCAAACCGCACGTCGGGCAGCCACGACCGCGCCTGCACGGTGTTGGCGACGAGGTTGGCGTGCGTGAGCATGACCCCCTTCGGCTCGGCCGTCGTGCCGCTCGTGTACTGGAGACACGCCAGGTCCTCCGGGCCGACGGCCACCTCCGGCGGTTGGTCGGAGGCGCTGGCGAGCAGGGCGTCCATCTCGTCGACGCGCAGGCCGTCCGGCCCCGCCCCAGCAGGCGCCGGCCCCCGCTGCGCGCCCCTCACACGAGACAGGCGTGCGCCCAGCGGCAGGTGGCCCAGCGTCGTCAACGTCACCCTTCGCAGCCCGGTCCCCACCGCCGCCTGCGCCAGCCGCTCCACCAGCTCGGCCAGCGCGATGGCATGGCGGGGGTCGCTGTCGCGCACCTGATGCGCCAGTTCAGCCGCCGTCGCCAGCGGGCTGGCCATGACCAATACCCCGCCCGCCCGCAGCACACCGTAGCAGGCGATGGCCGCCTGGGGGCAGTTGGGCAGCATGACCAGCACGCGGTCGCCACGCTGGAGGCCGGCGGCGAGCAGGGCATTGGCCAGCCGGTTCGCCGCCCGATCCAGCTCGTCGTATGTCAAGCGGCGGCCGTAGAACACCAGCGCCGGGCGGTGCGGGCGGCGTCGCGCCGCGCTGGTCAGGAAGCGGTCGAGGGGCTGGGCGGGTGGGCGCACCTCGTAAGGCACGCCGGCGTCGTAGAAACGCGTCCAGGGCCGGTCCGCCTTGGCCGTTGCCCGCCCAAACTCGCGCCACGACACCGGCCGCGCGCCGAGGAAGCGCTGGAGGGCGCGGTTGACGGCGTCCGGTCGCTCCAGTTGGACCAGGTGCGCCGACGTCGGGATGGTCACGGTCTGCGCGTGGGGGATGAGCCGCGCCGTCGCCCGGTAGCGGGTCGGCGGATAGGCGAGGTCGCGCTGGCCGATGATGACTAGCGTCGGGGCCTGAATGTTGGGGAGCAGAGCCGCGCCCGGCCAGGTGTGCAGCGTCTCCGCGTAGAGGCGCTTGAGGACGTGGGCCGGGGCGTAGAAGCGCAGGCGGCGGCGGACGGCGTTCAGTGCGGCATCGGGCGCCTGGAACACCTGCCGGATGGCCCAGGGCAGGCGGTAGTCGGCCGGCGCACACGTCAGCACGAGCTTGCGGACGGCCTCCGGGTGCGCGACGGCGTAACTGGCGGCGATAGCCCCGCCAAACGAGTGCGCGACGAGGGTGATGGGCTGCGGAACGCGCAACAAGTGGAGGGTGCTTTCCAGGTCGCCGAGCAGCCGGTCCAGCCCGTAGCCCGTCGGCGGCGCGTCGGAGAGGCCGTGCCCGCGCAGGTCGAAGGCGATGCATCGGTGGTCACTGGCGAAGTAGCGGAGTTGGTTGGCCCACTGGAGCGCCTGCCCGCCGAAGCCGTGTACAAAGACGAGCGTCTCCCCCGCGTCCGGCGGGCCAACCTCAATCACGCTCAACCGCACGCGTGGCTCAGCGGAGAGCAAGACATCGCGGCGGTAGAGGTCGAGGTCTAGCTCCATAGGCCCCTCACCA
>CAZLBQ010000733.1:0-2598 GCA_964557745.1 uncultured Anaerolineales bacterium | reverse complement strand
GTACCACCGCTGGCGGGGTCGCGCCCCGTCTCGCTGGGGGATGTCCTCATTTGCCTGTGCGACCCGTGGGGGTATCGGCGGGCGCAGGTGGTGGACTTCGTGAGCGTGACGATTGGCGACGAGCTCAAAAGCGTCGGCAACTTTGAAATCGTCCTCCCCTATACGTTCGACCTGAGCCTCGCCCCTGGCCCCTGTTCCCTCGCCCCTGGCCCCTGTCCCCTCGCCCCTGGCCCCTGTCCCCTGCCCCCCGACCACTGCTTCGGCGGCGTCCAGCGTCCAGCCGCCGACAAACACCGCCAGACGGCGGAAGAGGGTCTTCTGGTCGTCGTCGAGCAGGTTGTAGCTCCACTCGATGGCGTTGCGCAGCGTCTGCTGGCGCGTAGGTAGGTCGCGCGCCCCGCCGGTCAGCAGCCGCAAGGGAGTCTGGCCGCCCGCCCCGCCCAGGCGGTGGAGCATGGCCTCCGGCGTCAGCAGGCGGACCCGCGCCGCCGCCAGCTCAATGGCCAGGGGCAGACCGTCCAGGCGGTAGCAGATCTCGGCGACGGCCGGGGCGTTCTCGGCCGTGATGGTGAAGTCGGCGCGCGCCGCCTGCGCGCGCTCGATAAACAGCCGCACCGCATCGTACTGGCTGACCTGGGCCACGGCTTCCGGCGCGCTCGCCCCCAATGATCCCCGCTCGCCCATCGCCGTGGGCCGCTGCGGCAAGGCCAGCGGTGGGACGTCGTAGTCATGCTCGCCGCGCACCCGCAGGACGATGCGGCTCGTCACCAACACCTTCAGCTTGGGCGCGGCGGCGAGGAGGTCGGCCACCAGGCCCGCCGCCGCCACAACTTGCTCGAAGTTGTCGAGGAGCAGCAGGCACTGCTTGTCGCGCAGGTAATCCTGGAGGGCGGCGAGGGGCGGGCGCCCGCTCTCCTCCCGCAGGTTGAGCGTCTGGGCGATGGTCGCCCCGACCAGCGCCGCGTCGCTGACCGAGGCGAGGGCCACGAACGTCACGCCGTCGGGGAAGTCGTCCAGCACATCGGCGGCGACTTGCAGGCCCAGCCGCGTCTTGCCCATCCCGCCCGGTCCGGTCAGCGTGACCAGGCGCACGTCGGGGCGCGCCAGGAGCCGCCGCACGGCCTCGACTTCCTTCTCCCGCCCAACCAGCGACGTGGCCTGGGCGGGCAGGTTGTTGGGCCGTGCGTCGAGGGTGCGCAGCGGACCGAACTCCGCCGGCAGGTCGGGCGCGCTGGGCTGGTAGATGTGCTCGGGGCGCGCCAGGTCGCGCAGGCGGTGCTCGCCGAGGTCGCGCAGCTCGACACCGGGCGGGAGGTGGTCGCGCACCAGCTCGTAGGTGGCCTGGGAGAGGAGGATCTGGCCGCCGTGGCCCGCCGCCATCAGCCGCGCCACGCGGTTGAGGGCCGGCCCGAAGTAGTCGCCGTCGCGCTCCTCGGCCGGCCCCGTGTGGATACCCATGCGAACCCGCAAGGGCAAGGATGAATGAGGCAGGCTGAAGGATGAACGGCTGGGCAGGCCGCTCCCGGTTTCATCCTTCCTACTTCCTAATTCATCCTTGTGCGCCAGCGCCTGCTGCGCCTCCAGCGCCGCGGCCAGGGCCTCGTGGGCGATGGGGAAGGCCGCGTAGAAGGCGTCGCCGGCGGTCTTGAAGATGTAGCCGCCGTGGGCCGCGATGGCCTGGCGTAGCAGGGCGTCGTGGCGGGCCAGGGCCGGCTGCATCGCCTCCGGGTGCTGTTCCCAGAGCCGCGTGCTGCCCTCGATGTCCGTGAAGAGAAAGGTGACGGTCCCACTGGGCCGCTCGGTCATGCGTCGTCTCCCGCCTAGGCTGTCCGCAATTCTAGCCGGAGACGCGCCCCTCTGCAACCAGGCCCCCTATCCACCAAATGGCAGAGGGCCGAATCAGCCTTTTCTCCGTTGGCAAATGCGCAGCGCGGGGTATACTAGGGGAATGTCTCGCTTGGAGAGCCGACCGTCATGACCAGCCTGGTGCGCCGCGCCGTCCCCCTGCTCGTGCGCTATCCCCAGTACCGCCGCCTGTGGTACGCCCGCGCCGTCTCGCTCATCGGCGACCTGGCCTCGTATGTCGCGTTGATGCTCCTCGTCCGCGACATGACGGGCGGCAGCGGCGTGGGCCTGGCCGTCCTGGCGCTAGCCCAGGGCCTGCCGACCCTCGTGGTTGGCCCGTTCGCGGGCGTCATCGCTGACCGCTTCCGCCGCACGCGGGTGATGATGGCGAGCGATCTGATCAACGCCGCGCTGTTCGCTCTGCTCCCGCTGGCGACGACCGTTCCGCAGGTGTACGCCGTGGGGCTGTTGTCGCGTCTGGCGCTCACCTTCTTCGACCCGTCGCGTCAGGCCTTGCTACCCGACCTCGTCGGCCAGGAGGATCTGGTCCAGGCCAATGCCTTTATGCAGGCCACCTTCTCGGCCATGGGGATTCTCGCGCCCGCGCTCGGTGGCGGGCTTGTCGCCGCATTCGGCTACACGCCGGCCTTCCTCATCAATGCGGCGAGCTTTCTCCTGAGCGCTGTCTTTGTCAGCCGCATCCAGGAGCCGGTCGGCGGGGCGCATGACCGGCGGGCGCTGCGCGTTGTGGCG
>CAZLBQ010000732.1:0-2601 GCA_964557745.1 uncultured Anaerolineales bacterium | reverse complement strand
GTCAATTTCCAGGGCAACAACGCACCGCTGCCCACCGACTGGCATGTCATCTCGGCGGCGAGCACGGGCATCACGCCGACCCTGGCGTCGGGCAACGTCCTGTACTCCGGCCACACCGACCTGAACGATAACTTCCTGGTCTTCAACGTGACGGTGCCGATCACCGGCAACCAGACACTCGCCTTCGACACGCTGTACAACATCGAGAACGGGTGGGACTTCGGCTTCGTCCAGGTGACGACGGATACGGTGGGCGCCCGGAACTTCGTGAGCCTGCCCATCTCCGGCACCACCAGCACGACCGATGCGAGCGCTCACCCTATTATCAAGGCCAACGTGCCCGGCTTCACGGGCGTCAGCGGCTCCGAGGACAACCCGGCCTGGGTCCACGTCACCTACAACCTGTCGGCTTACGCGGGCAAGACCATCCTGCTGGCCTTCCGCTACGCGACGGACTGGGGTACCGGTGGGACGATTGACCCGCCACCAGCGCCAGGCTGGTACCTGGACAACATCAAGGTGGGCGACCAGGCGCTCTTCACCGACGAGGCGGCCGTGCCGGCGGGCGCGCGCAGCATCTGGCAGCTGCGCAACATTCGCGGTACGTTCGACGTCAACTTCGTGACCTTCCAGGACAAGAACGGCATCGGCGTCAGCCGCGTCTACAGCGTGACCCTGGACGCGAACAGCCAGGGTCAGTTCAACCTGGGCAGCCTGCTGAGTGAGACGGGCTTCAACGAGGCGGGCGAGCGCGTCATCGCCCTGGTCTCCCTCGAAGCCCCCACCGAGGAAGCCGACCTGGTGACCATTCCCACTTCGGGATCGGGCTACCGGCTGACGGGCCTCCCGCCGTCGGTCTACACGTCGCGCGCGCGTGGTGTCGGCACCGCCAGCGACTCCAACCGCATCAACCCGGCCGTCTTCCCCGGCGATGCCTTCACGATGACCGTCACCGTCGATGACCTGGGCCGCGCGCCCGACTTGAGCGCCGCCCCGACGGAGGCCTACGTCGCCGTGCCCGTGCCCCCGCAGACCACCTTCGTCCCTGGCACGCTGCACTCGACGGTGGCGCAGGGCGCGATGACGTACACGACGAGCCTGCGCAGCGTGGACGCGGGTCTCCCCGACCAGCCGGGCGTCTACTGGCATGGCACCGTGACCCGCACCGCTGACCTGGCCTTCCAGCTGCGCGCGACGCAGCCCATCAGCATCGGCACGGTTCTGACACCGACGGCCCATATCGCCAACGGTCCGTTCAGCGCCAACCCGTCGCAGGTCTTCACCGATGTCGTCAACGTGCGGGTGTCGTCGCCCTTCGCCCTGTCCAGCGCCACAGCCTCGCCGTCGGTGCGCCTGGGCAACACGGCGGTCTTCACCTACACGCTGATTAACACGGACGACGCCCCGCGCGATGTGGACATGCGGCTCCACCTGCCCGAAGGAGTCACGCTGGAACGCATCGACATCACCCAGCAGGAGGCCGGCAAGACCGAGGCTAACACGCAAGACATCACGCTGCACTTCACCGTGCCGTCGTACCTCCAGACGCAGCGCGTCACCGTGGTGAGCCTCACCCTGCGCGTCAGTCCGTCCTACGCGGGTGACACCGTCAACCCGATGGTTGAGCTGCTCCAGCCCAACAGCGCGCTCGCCTGGGTGTCGCTGCCGCTGGACGTGACTGGCGGGGCAACCGCCATCACGGGACGGACGCGGCTGTTCCTGCCGCTGATTAGCCAGGGCCACACGCGCTGAGGTACGCCCCACATCAGCTGAGCCACTACCACCCGCTTCCCTCCGGAAGCGGGTGTTTTGTTGCAAGAACAGGTCTCTAGACGGGTGTCGGACCCGACCGGAGACCCGTGACAGTCTCCCAACTCCGCGTTACACTGGGACCAGATGTACATCCCTTTGTCACGCGGAGATTATTATGGCAACGACAGTACTGCCTCGTCCGAACATCGCCCGCCGCTCCCGCCGCAACCGCTGGTGGCTGCCGGTCCTCCTGCTCCTGGTTCTAGCCGGCGCGGGCGTCTTCTATTATCAGCGCACTCGCGCCCAGGCGGCTGCGACGACGACGCCCGTGACCGCGACGGTGACGCGCGGCGCGATCCAGGCGACCGTCAGCGCGACGGGCAACATCCAGCCCGCCTCGCAGGTCAATCTCAACTTTGTCTCCGGCGGCACGGTGAAAGAGGTCCTGGTCAAGGAAGGCGATGTGGTCAAGGCGGGGCAGCCCCTCGTCCGCCTCGACGCCACCGACCTGGCCCTGGCCGTCGCCGCGAACCAGTCCAGCCTCGATAACGCCAAGCTGAAGCTCCAGCAGGCGCAGCAAGGCCCCAAGGATACCGACATCACCGCCGCCCAGGCCAAGGTTGACAGCGCTAAGGCGGCCTTGAACGGTCTGTACAAGGGCGCGACGGCGGCCGACGTCACCGACGCCCAGGCGCGCATCGTCTCGGCGCAGGCCCAATTGGCGAAGGCCAAGGCCGGCCCCACCGACCAGGACGTGGCGAACGCCCAGCAGAAGATCGAGCAGGCTAAGAACGCGCTGTGGGGCGCGCAGTCCAACCGCGACGCCATCTGCGGCCGCGCCAAGCACCC
>CAZLBQ010000731.1:0-2639 GCA_964557745.1 uncultured Anaerolineales bacterium | reverse complement strand
GCCGAACTGGAAAAGGCCTTTGCCGACCTGCGCCACGTCCTGGGCGACCGGCCCGTCGCCGTGGCGCGCGAGCTGACCAAGCTGCACGAGGAAGTCTGGCGCGGCACGCTGGCCGCCGCGGTCGCTCATTGGGCGGAGGTCGAGCCGCGCGGCGAGTTCACCCTGGTCATCGGCGGCGCGACCGTCACGCCGACGGTCTGGGATGAGACGAGTGTGCGCGCTGCGTTGGTCGAGGCCCGCGCCGCCGGGCAGCGGGGCCGCGAGGCCGCCCGCGCCATCGGGGAACGCGCGGGCTGGGCGACGCGCGCCGTGTACGACCTGTGGTTGACACTGGACGAGCAACAGTAGACGATAGACACTGGACGATGGACGAATGCGCCTCGTCAGGAGACCTTATGGCCGACGTCACGATTCTCGACCATCCTGAAGGCTACCCCGCCCGCGACCCAGGCGACATGCTGGGCCACATCCAGGCCCTGGGCCGCCAGGTGCGCGACGCGTTCAACGCGGCCCGCGCGCTGCCGCTGCCCGTCGACACCCGCGAGGCGCGGTCAGTGGTCCTGGTGGGCATGGGCGGCTCGGCCATCGCGGCCGGGCTGGCGGCAGCCCTGGCCGAGCCGCTGACCACCGTCCCCATCGTTGTCCAGCGCGAGTACGCCGTCCCTAACTTTGTCGATGCCAACACCCTCGTCATCGCCGTGAGCTACAGCGGCACGAGCGAGGAGATGCTGAGCGCCGTCAACGACGCCCACGAGCGCGGCGCGCGCCTGGTCGCCGTCACCACGGGGGGCGAACTGGCGGAGCGGGCGCGCGCCTGGGGCAGCCCCCTCTACCAGTTTACCTACACCTCGCAGCCCCGCGCCGCGCTGGGCTACACCTTCGGCGGGCTGCTTGGCCTGCTGACCCAGTTGGGGATTCTCCCCGACCCATCGGCTGACCTCCAGGAAGCCGAGGCTGTGCTGGGCCAACTGGCGCGGGAGATTGGGCCAGGCGCACCCACGACGCGTAACCCGGCCAAGAAGCTGGCCTCGGAGCTGATGGGCGACTTCCCGGTCGTCTACGCCGCCGCGCATCTCGTCCCAGTCGCCCGTCGTTGGAAGGCACAGTTCAACGAGACCAGCAAGAGTTGGGCGGCGCTCGATGTCTTCCCCGAACTGACCCACAACAGCATCGCCGGCTTCACGCACCCGCCCATCGCGCCGGAGGATGTGTTCGTCATCCTGCTCGACTCCGAGTTGTACCATCCTCGCGTCCGCGCCGCCTTCGCGCCGACGCTCGACCTGCTGGCCCAAGCCAACATCGCCGAGATTACCATCGCCGCGCGCGGCCAGAGCGCCCTGGCCCAGCAACTCGGCCTGGTCCACTTTGGCGACTACGTCAGCTACTACCTGGCGCTGCTCAACGACGTCGACCCCACGCCGACCCCGGCCATCACCTATCTCAAGAGCAAGCTGGGCTGAGGCGCAGCGTGGGGCAAGCGTAGCCACACCGGAGGTTGACTCCGGTGTGGAAGCGGAGTATACTTTAGCCATTCCGAGCCGTTTGATTCGATTCTGTTTCGCCGCAATCAGTTCACCGGCGTTGGAGGACTGTCTCGGCTATGAGTGTCTTTGTCGAGCGCAACACACGCGTTCGTAGTCCTTGAAGGAGCATCCCGGCCCCTGTGGGTCCCGGATGCTCCTTGTGCTTTCAAGCGCCGTCCCCCGTCGGGCGGCCCCTTGCGAGCGACGCTCCCTAGTCCGACGGTCATCACACCTAATTGAGGAGGATGTCAATGGAGTCAGGGATCATCAGCAAGATCGAGAAGGCCCGTCGCTATGCGGAAGAGCCGACGCGCATCGTCTTCAGCGACTTTTCCGTCACCGTCCAGGGCGACCATCGGCCCCACACGGTCAGCTATCACAAAGCCCAGTGGTCGTGTGACTGCGACTACTTCGCGCATCACAGCTACTGCTCGCATACAATGGCGATGGAGCGCATCCTCGGCGTCATGCTCCCTCCGGAGTGGCGTGAGGAGCAGGTAACCGCCTAGCATCTGAAATCTCGAATCAAATACATGTCGGCGCGGGGTCAGTCCTCGCGCCGATTTTGTTTGACTCCCCAACCTGCCTATAATGGTGGCTTGGAGCAACGCCGTGAGACCCGCTATCGTTTTCTTCGACGCCTGGCATACCCTGTTCACCGTGCGCGCGCAAGGCCCCGAGCGGCTGATGGCCGGCCTGCGCGCCCTCGACCTGTCGTTTGATGAAGCCGCCGTGCCGGCGGCGATGAACGAGGCGCGGCAGCGGATCCAGGCCCTTGACCTGCCGTTTATCCGCACCCCTGTACAGGAACGCGCCTGGTTCACCACGCTGAACCGCCTGACGCTCGAAGCCCTCGACCTCGACCCGGCCCACGCCGAGCGGCTGGCCGAGGCCGCGCTGTACGTCCCCTACTGCTTCCTATACGATGACGTCTGGCCGGCCCTCGATGGCGTGCGGGCGCGCGGCTACCGCGTCGGCCTGCTGTCCAACGCCTACCCCTCGCTGCTGGACGCCTTGCGGCGCCTCCAAGTGCTGGACTGCTTCGACCCGCTCGTGCTCAGCTGCGACGTCGGCTGCGAGAAACCGGCGCTGGAGATCTATCACAGCGCGCTGGCG
>CAZLBQ010000730.1:0-2654 GCA_964557745.1 uncultured Anaerolineales bacterium | reverse complement strand
TGGGCAGGGCGGCTACACGCGGGCGGCGGGCATCGACGCGCGGGCGGGCGACGGGCTGCGCATCGCGGCGCGCCCGGAGGCCGTCAGCGGGCTGGCGAAGCGCGTCACCGCCTGGGCCGACTTCAACGGGACGGTCTACACGGGCGCGGAGTCGGGCGGCGCGCTCAAGGTGTACAAGTACAACGCGGGGACCAACACGTTCGCGGAGATGGCGGGCGCGGCGACGGACGCCGCGCGCCTCGTCCCAATGGCGAACACTCTCTGGGCGGTCCAGAGCGGGGGTGGGGCAATCGTCATTGACACGGCGGACACGGCGACGGCAGCCTCCGGGACGAACGCGGCCGGGCTGGTCGAGCTGGGGCGGGCGGGGACGCGGCTGGTCGGGCTGACGGGACCAGGGGCGACGCGGGCTGTCCGCTGGGCCACGCTGGGCGGCGACGCCCCGCCGACGCTCAACTTCACGACGGCGAACGAGGACGGCGACCCACGCGAGCCGGTGGCCGGACTGGCGGCGCTGGGGGAAGATGTGTACCTGGCGAAACGCGACGGCCTGTACCGCGTCACGTTCGGCGGCGGGCCGAGTGTCAGCCTGAGCCGCGTCGTGGACCACAGCGCTCGCCGCGACGCCGACAACTTCCGGGCGCTGGCCGTCTTCCAGGGCGCGCTCTACTACACCATCCGCGACCGGCTGCTGCGCTGGACGGGCAGCCGCGAGGAGGACGTCAGCCCACCGCCGAGCCTGGCCGGACCAGCGGGCGAGGGCGTGACGCGCACCGTCGTCAAGGCGCTGGCCTCGGGCAGCGGCTGGCTGTGGGCGCTGGCCGAGAGCGACGAGACCGCCCGCGCCCTGACGGTCTGGGCCTACAACGGGGGGCGCTGGGAGCAGGTCACGCAGGTCGTGACCGGGCCGAGTGTGGCGGCCGGGACGCTGCACGTCAGCCCCACCGTCGGGCGGCTGCTCGTCAACTACAGCGACGGCTTTGGCTGGAACACGGTCAAGATCGACCTGCGCGCCACGAGCGACCTGCCCGCCGCTGTGTTCGACCCGACGGGCAACGTGGCCTACCTGGCGCCCGTCGACGGCGGCCTGCCCGACGTGACCAAGCGCTTCCACTCCGTGGCGGTGCGCGGGTCGGGCATCGGGGCGGCGACGGCGGTCTACGTCTGGTACTTCAACGGGCTGGGCTGGACGAGCCTGGGCAGCCTGACGAGCGGCAGCGGCGGTGAACTGCTGTTCCCCGGCGTGGTGACGGGCAAGAGCGTCCTGGTGCGCCTCGACCTGCGCAGCGACGGCGTCGCCACGCCCGTCGTGCGCGAGGTGGGCGTGACCTACGACGTCTTGCCGGGGCCGGCCCAGACGGTCGAGTTCGAGGCGCTGCTCGCGCCGCACCTGCGCCTGCTCGACGGCGGGCAGGAGACGCTGACGCCGACGCAGTTGCTGGCCCACCTGGACGCGGCGCGGGCGGCGGGGACGGTCGTCATGCTGGCCGACCCGGTCACGTCGGCGGCGGGCGGCAGCGCGCTGGCCGTGCGCCTGACCGAGGTGACGGTCAAGACGCTGCTGACGACGCCGGATGCCGATGGCCAGTACGGCTGGCTGGCCCACGTCCGCTGCGAAGTGGTTTGAACCCTATATGGACAGAATGAACAGAATTTACCAAATGCATAAGATATTCTGTTCATTCTGTCAATTATGTTAATTCTGTCCAGGGTCTTAGTTCAGAAGGGAGATGCAAGATGAATGAGACGCCCTGGTGGCGGCGGTTCGAGGTGTGGCGGCGGGCGCTGATGGTCGTGGCGGGGGTGCTGGCCCTCGTGCCGCAGTACTTCACCCTGCCGCCCCTGGCGGCCCAGGCCATCGCCTTCGCCATCGCCGTCGTCAACCTGGTGCTCGGCCTGCTGCCGCAGAAGGCCCTGGCCCGGCTGTGGGCGGGCGTGCGCTACCTGGCGTTCTGACGCTAGGCGGCGGGGACGAAGGGAGGCGCTAGACCACGGCACTGGCCCTCATCCCCCCAACCCCTGGCTCGCCGCCACTCCGCTGCGCTCTGACGCGAGTGGCGGCTCGTCCCCCACGAGGGGGCAGGGGGTGAGGGACCGCCCCCTCTTACACCTCGCCATAGCGGTACTTCGTGCTGGCCTCGATGATCTGAATCTCGGCGGGGGTCAGGTCGAACAGGGCGTAGACGCGGGCGTTGAGGGCCGTTTCCAGGCGCACGATCTCGCCCGTCAGGCGGGTGTGCTCGGCGCGCTGGACCGTCAACCACTCGTCCCACTCGTCGCGCTGACGCAGGGGAATGTCGCGCTTGAAGACCTTCTGGAGTTCGGCGCGCAGGGCGGGGAAGTCCAGGTCCCACCACGCGGTGAGCTTCTGGTTGAGGGCTTTGCCCGGCGCGCCCAGGTCGGCCAGCAGGCGGCGGCGCGCCCGCTGGTGCAGGCGGTAGCGGGCGCGGGCCAGGTCGGTCATCTGCATCGCCAGCCCGCCGATGGCCTCCCGCTCGGCCGTCGGCGCGTCGGGGATAGGAAGCGGGCGCATGTATTGGTCGAAGAGACGATAGCGCATCGAGCCAGCCCGCTCTCCGAACGCAATCGACGTTTGTGAGATGACGTACCAGATGCAGCGCGAGGCGAGAATACCCAGGAGCCAGGGTTCATTG
>CAZLBQ010000729.1:0-2654 GCA_964557745.1 uncultured Anaerolineales bacterium | reverse complement strand
TTCTTTCTTGCACAGCCGCAGTTCGCATAGGGGGGGGGTAGGAGATGAGAGATGGCGAATCCGCCTAAACCGACCGCGCTTAAGCTGGTCCAGGGCAACCCTGGCAAGCGCGCAATAAACAAGCAAGAGCCGGACCCTGCCTACCTGACGGATCTGACGCCGCCGGCCTGGCTCGATGCCGCCGCCGCCGAGGTCTGGAACGAGACCGCGCCGAAATTGCGCGCAGCCCGGGTACTGACTGAGGTCGATGTCCAGTTGCTGGCCATGGGATGCGTCTCCATTGCCCAGTACCGCCAGGCGATTCGCCGTGCCGGCGACAACTTGGTTAAGTCCAAGACCGTAATGAACCAGGATGGCGACCCCGTCGAAACGGGTGAACAGGTCAACCCATGGTTCATCGTGCAGAGCATGAGTTTCAAGCAGGCCATGGCGGTATTCCGCGAGTTCGGCATGAGCCCGGCCGCGCGCACGCGCATCGCCGTACAGCCGCAAAGTGACCTGTTCAATGACCCGTCGAAAGGCCCCGCGTCCTACTTCTCGTGATCCCGTCACCCGCTACGCGCGCCAGGTCGTCGCCGGAAAAATCCTCGCCGGCCCCCACGTCCGAGCCGCCTGCCAGCGGCACCTGACGGATCTGGAACTCGGCCCCAAACGGGGCCTTTATTTCGACCTGAGCCTGGCCGCCCGCGCCGTCGGATTTTTCCGCGACGTGCTGTGCCTCAACAGCGGCGAATACGAAGGCATGCCATACGAGCTGCTTGACTGGCAGGTGTTCATCGTCGGCAGCCTGTTCGGATGGACCAGGGATGACGGCTACCGCCGCTTCCGCTCCGCCTACGTCGAGACCGCCAAAGGCAGCGGCAAGAGCCCGCTCGCCGCCGGCATTGGTATATACGGCATGATGGCCGATGGCGAAGCCCGCGCCGAGATCTACGCCGCCGCGACGAAGAAGGACCAGGCCATGATCCTGTTCCGCGACGCCGTCGCCATGGTCGACCAGTCGCCGGAACTCTCGCGCCGACTCACCAAGAGCGGCACCGGCGAAAAGTGCTGGAACCTGGCCTACATTGACAAGGGCAGCTTCTTCCGCCCGATCAGTTCGGACGATGGACAGAGCGGCCCGCGCCCCCATGTGGTCCTGGTCGACGAAGTGCACGAGCACCGCGACAACAGCACCATCGAAAAGCTGCGCGCCGGCACCAAGAGCCGGCGCCAGGCCCTGATCTTTATGATCACCAACAGCGGCGCCAGCAAGCACGGCCCCGCCTGTCAGTATCACGAATACGGCGCCAAGGTAGCCTCCGGCCAGCTCCAGGACGACAGTTTCTTTTCCTACATCTGCGCCCTGGACGCTGGAGAAGACCCGATCCACGACGAAAAATGCTGGGGCAAGGCAAACCCCAGTTTGAAGCACGGCATCCCCGGCCTGAAGTACCTGCGCGAACAAGTCCAGGAAGCGCGCGGCATGCCCGCCAAGGAATCCCTGGTCCGCCGCCTCAACTTCTGCGAATGGACAGAAGCCGAAAGCCCCTGGATCAGCGCCGACGTCTGGCTCGGCGCCAAACGCGAATACGACTGGCGCGACTACAAAGGCCGGCGCGCCTGGGGCGGACTCGACCTCGGCAGCACCACCGATCTCACCGGCCTCGTGCTCTGGATCGAACCGAAGGAAGCGGCCGAACCCTGGCGGCTCCTCGCCATCCCCTTCCTGCCCGACGACGATCTGCTGCGCAAAGAAGAACTCGACCGCGTCCCCTACCTCGCCTGGAAGGCCGCCGGTCACCTGGAGACCACGCCCGGCCGCGCCATCAGCAAGCTCGGCGTACTCCGGCGCCTGACCGAACTGAGCAACCACTTCGACCTGCAAAGCCTCGCCTACGACCGCTGGCGCATCGAAGACCTGAAACAACTGGCTGAAGACGAAGGTATTCCCCTCCCGGACATGGTCCCTTTCGGCCAAGGCTACAAAGACATGAGCCCCGCACTCGAAGCATTCGAGACCGCCCTGCTCAATGGCCAAGTCGTCCACGACGGCCACCCGGTGCTCACCTGGTGCGCCGCCAACGCCGTCACCGTCAGCGATGACGCCGGCAACCGAAAATTGAGCAAAGAACGCGCAACCGGCCGCATCGACCTGATGCTCGCCGCCGTCATGGGCGCCGGTAGCGCCCTCCAACGCCGAGACGGCGCCGGCAACCTGGATGACTTTCTCATGGACCCCATCAGCGCATGAACATCCTCACCTGGTTCACCGGATGGTTCCGCTTTGGCGGCAACGCCCTGGGCGACCGCACGGGCGGGCAGACCGGGCAGCCGGCCACCGCGCTCATCGAGAA
Source organism: uncultured Anaerolineales bacterium (assembly GCA_964557745.1). Classification (GTDB taxonomy): domain Bacteria; phylum Chloroflexota; class Anaerolineae; order Epilineales; family JAHCIE01; genus JAHCIE01. Next base: position 318 of record CAZLBQ010000729.1, on the reverse strand, counting down.
CACGCGGCCCACCGTCCCGGATGGCGCCCTCCAGATCAGCACCGTCTGGTCCTGCGTCCAGATCCTGGTCAGCATCATGGCCAGCCTGCCCATCTTCGTTTACGAAGAACGCGGCGGAGGCCGTCGCGACCTGGCCCGGGACAATGCGCTCTGGGCCCTGCTGCACGATTCCCCCAACGCCCGCATGACGCCCATGGAATTCTGGAGCGCCATGCTGCTCAACCTGATCCTCCGCGGCAACGCCTACGCCCGCATTGATCGCGGCCCCAACGGCGAAGCCTACGCCCTCTGGCCCATGAGCGCCGACCAGGTCGAAAT
>CAZLBQ010000728.1:0-2654 GCA_964557745.1 uncultured Anaerolineales bacterium | reverse complement strand
CTCCGACCCCCGCGCCTTCAACTTCGACGGCGAGTTCAACATCGCCAACCGCGGCATCATCGAGTTCATCGAGGTGCTGAAGCTCGATGTCGCCTTCCTGTACGATCTGCTGACCGCCTCCCAGGAGCACAAGATCAAGCCCAAGAAGTTCGCCCAGACCGACATCGACGAGGTCATCCTCGGCCACACCAACGAGCCGGAGTACCGCAAGCTCCAGAACAACGAGTACATGGAAGCCCTGCGCGACCGTACCATCAAGGTCGACGTGCCGTACATCACGCGCCTGCGCGACGAGATCAAGATCTACGAGAAGGACTTCAACGCCCAGCGCATCCAGGGTCGCCACATCGCCCCCCACACCATCGAGATGGCGGCGTTGTGGACCGTCCTGACCCGCCTCGAATCGCCTAAGCACGCGGGGCTGACCGTCCTCCAGAAGCTCAAGCTCTACGACGGCCGCAGCATTCCGGGCTTTACCGAGGACAGCATCCGCGAGTTGAAGGCCGAGACGAAGCGCGAGGGCATGGAAGGCATCTCGCCGCGCTACGTCCAGGACAAGCTCTCCAACGCCCTGGTGTCGGAGGCCTGCACAAGCTGTCTCAACCCGTTCATCGTCATGCGCGAACTGGAGGATGGCCTGCGCCACCACTCGCTGGTGACGGACGAGCGCCAGCACCAGACCTACCGCGAGTTGATGGCCGTCGTCCGCCAGGAATACGACGAGATTGTCAAGAACGAGGTGCAGCGGGCCATCACCTCCGACGAGGAGGCCATCAAGCGCCTGGCGTCGAACTACATCGACAACGTCAAGGCGTACACGCTGCGCGAGCGGCTGCGCAACCCGTACACGGGCCAGGACGAAGAGCCTGACGAGCGGCTGATGCGGTCCATCGAGGAGAAGATCGACATCCCGGCCAACCGCAAGGACGACTTCCGCCGCGAGATCATGAACTACATCGGCGCGCTCGCCATCGAGGGCAAGCGCTTCGCCTACGACTCGAACGAGCGGCTGCGCCGCGCCCTCGAACTCAAGCTGTTCGAGGACCAGAAGGACTCGATCAAGCTGACGAGCCTGGTCTCGTCGGTCGTGGACCCGGACACACAGGCCAAGATCGACGTGGTCAAGACGCGGATGATCAAGAACTTCGGCTACTGCGACACGTGCGCCACCGACGTCCTGACCTACGTGGCGTCTATCTTCGCCCGTGGCGACGTCCGCAACCGGAATTGATGAGAGGCGTGAGCCATGATGCGTGAGGCGTGAAACGTGTTCCGTGTTGCGTAGGCCGTGCCTTGCAGACCCCATCACGTGACACGGAACACGCAACACTCGTCACGGCTCACGTTTCACGGCCTAAGCAGGGGTGAGTATGGCTGAGCGTATTGAGCAAGACGCGGGACGTTTTCGTGAGATCGTGCGCGGGCACGTCAAGGAGAACCTGCGCAAGTACATGTCGACGGGGGAGTTGATTGGGCGGCAGGGGAAGGACTGGGTGAGTATCCCGGTCCCCCAGATCGACATCCCCCGCTTCCGCTTTGGCCGCAACCAGGGCGGGGTGGGCCAGGGGGACGGCAACCAGGGCGACCCGCTGAGCGGTGGCGAGGCCGGGGCCGGCCCGGGCGCGGGCGACCAGCCCGGTGAGCACCTGCTCGAAGTGGAGATCTCGCTGGAACAACTGGCGCAAATCCTGGCCGACGAGTTGGAATTGCCCAATATCCAACCCAAGGGCAAGGCCCAGATCGTCAGCGAGGTCAACCGCTACACCAGCATCCGCAAGGTCGGCCCGGAGAGCCTGCGCCACTTCAAGCGCACCTATCGAGAGGCGCTGAAACGGCAACTCATGACCGGCATCTACGACCCGGTGAACCCGCGCATCATCCCCTTCCGCGAGGACCGGCGCTATCGCGCCTGGGAGACCAAGCTCATCCCGGAGAGCAACGCCGTCATCATCTACATGATGGACGTCTCCGGCTCAATGGGCGACACCCAGAAGGAGATTGTGCGGCTGACGGCGTTCTGGATCGATACCTGGCTGCGCACCCAGTACGCCAAGATCGAGGTGCGCTACATCATCCACGACGCGGCGGCGCGCGAGGTTGATCAGCAGACCTTCTACCACACCCGCGAGAGCGGCGGGACGATTATCTCGTCGGCGTACGAGTTGTGCCGGTCGATTATCGCCCAGCACTACCCCAGCGACACCTGGAACATCTACGGCTTCCACTTCTCCGACGGCGACAACTGGGGCAGCGACGACAACCAGCGCTGCGCGGGCCTGCTGCGCGAGCACCTCCTGCCCGCCAGCAACCTGTTCTGCTACGGCCAGGTGGCGGCGTATCGCTCGGCCAATCAGTTTATGTCTACTCTCAAGGCGATTCAGGATGAGAAGCTCGTGATGAGCGAGATTCCCAACCGCGACAGCATCTACGACGCCATCAAGACCTTCCTGGGCAAGGGGAAGTGAAGTCAGGAGAGGGCAGCATGACGGGAGCGTTACCGGCTGAGTTGGCCCGCTGGGCGGACAAGATTCGTGGCTATGCCGAAGAGGTCGGGCTGGACTTCCCGGAAGTCCGCTTCCACCTCCTCGACTGGAAGGGGATCAACGAGGTCGCCAGCTACGGCGGCTTCCCGACCCGCTACCCCCACTGGTCGT
>CAZLBQ010000727.1:0-2660 GCA_964557745.1 uncultured Anaerolineales bacterium | reverse complement strand
GCCGCCCTTCCCCGCTGCGCCCGCCGCGCCTCCTGCCCGCGCGCGGACGCCCTCGGCAGCCAGCCTCGGCGCCCGCGCCGGCCTGCCGCGCACCTCGCTCATTGGCATCCTTCTCGCTCTACTATTGTGCGTTGTCCTGGCGTTCGCCGTGCAGCAATTGCGGCGCGCCTCGGAACCCACGATTCCGGCCCTGATGACGACGCCGATGCCCAGCGGCCCGGTCAAGAGCGGCGCGGAGGCGGTCGTCGTCATCACCCAGTTGACCCCGCTCAGGGTGACGCCGTCTGACTCGGGGCAGACGATCTTGCTCGTCGCCGAGGGTCAGTCGGTCGCCGTGGTGGGCGGCCCGCAGAGCGTCCAGGGCCGCAACTGGTGGCAGGTCAAGGTCGGCCCGCAGACGGGCTGGCTGCCCGAGACGCTGCCCAACGGTGCGAAAGTGATTGCCGGTCGGTAGGGCAGGCCCGCCCGGCCGGCCTGAACTCATCTCAAGGTGAGGCGACTAAAGTCGGCGCTACGAGGGCATGGTTTTAGCGTGCAACGAGGTACTATGGACTTCAAGGACCTGCGTCCCATCTTCGAGCCGCGTTCCGTCGCCGTCATCGGCGCATCGCGGCAGACGGGTACCGTCGGCTACGCCGTCATGGACAACCTGCTCACGACAGGCTACACCGGCGTCGTCTACCCGGTCAACCCCAAGGCGCGCGCTATTCGCGGCGTGCGCGCCTACCCCACCATTGTCGACGTCCCCGATGATGTCGAACTGGCCGTGATTATCGTCCCGGCTCCGGCCGTGCCCCAGGTGATGAGGGAGTGCGGCGAGAAGGGCATCAAGGGCGCGATCATCATCTCGGCCGGGTTCAAGGAAACAGGCGCCGCGGGCGCGGCGCTCGAGGCCGAGGTCAAGGCCATCGCCGAAGAGAATCACATCGCCGTCGTCGGCCCCAACTGCCTGGGCGTGATCAACACGTCGTCCGACCTGCGCCTCAATGCCTCCTTCGCCACCGGCACGCCCGCCGCGGGCAGCATCGCCTTTGTCAGCCAGAGCGGGGCCTTGTGCACCGCCGTCCTTGACTATGCGAAGGGCCAGCGCATCGGCTTTAGCAAGGTCGTCAGCCTCGGTAACAAGGCCGACGTCAACGAGAACGACTTCCTGTCCTACCTGTGGCGCGACCCGCAGACGCGCGTCATCCTGTTCTACCTGGAAGACCTGGCCAACGGCCGCGAGTTCATCCAACTGGCGCGCGAGATTACGGGCGAAGGGACGGAGCGCAAGCCCATCCTGGCCGTCAAATCGGGCCGCACGCCCGCCGGCGCGAAGGCCGTGTCGTCGCATACCGGCTCGCTGGCGGGTAGCGACGAGTTGTACGAGGCCGTCTTCCTCCAGGGCGGCGTCCTGCGCGTCGAGACGATGGAGGAGCTGTTCGACTATGCCACGGCGTTCGCCAACCAGCCCTTGCCGCGCGGCCGCCGCACGGCCATCATCACCAACGCGGGCGGCCCGGGCATCATGACCACCGACGCCGCTGTGCGCTACGGTCTGGAGATGGCGACCCTCGCGCCCAGCACGACCGAGGCCCTGCGGCAGGCGCTGCCGCCCAGCGCGTCGGTCGGTAATCCGGTCGACGTGCTGGGAGACGCCCACGCCGACCGCTACCAGACGGCCCTCGACCTGACGATGAAGGACCCCAACGTCGACAGCGCCATTGTCCTCTTGACGCCCCAGGCGATGACGGAGATCGAGGGGACGGCGCAGGCCATTGTCGCCACCGCCGAGCGGACCGAGAAGCCTATCCTGAGCTGCTTCATGGGGCTGCGCGACGTCCAGGCGGGCGTCGACATCCTGCGCGCCCACGGCGTCCCCAGCTACACCTTCCCAGACGCGGCGGTGCGCGTTATGTCGGCCATGGTGCGCTACACGAGTTGGGTGTCGCGCCCCCGTACCCAGATGAAGGTCTACGACGTGGACCGCGAGGGAGCGCAGCGGCTGCTGGCGGAGGCCCCGCGCAGCGAGTACGGCTTTATCCCTACCCAAACGGCGTTCGAGGTGCTCGAAGCGTACGGCATTCCCGTCCTGCCGTGGGGGGTGGCGGCCACGGTCGAGGAGGCCGTCGCCACGGCCAAGCGCGTCGGCTTCCCGTGCGTGCTCAAGATTCTGTCGCCCGACATCGTGCACAAGTTCGACGTGGGCGGCATCCGACTCAACCTGCGCACGCCTGACGAGGTCGACGACGCCTACGAGCTGATGATGCGCAAGATCTCTCGCAAGCAGCCCGACGCGCGCCTGGAAGGTGTCCTGGTCCAGGCGATGATGAGCGGGGGGCGGGAGGTGTTGCTGGGCATGAAGCAGGACCCGCAGTTCGGGCCGGTCATCGTGTTCGGCCTGGGCGGCATCTATGTTGAAGTCCTCAAGGACGTCACCTTCCGCCTGGCCCCCATCCGTGAGTACTCGGCGCGGCACATGGTGGAGTCGATTCGCACCTACAAGCTGTTGGAAGGGGCGCGTGGCGAGCCACCCGCCGACGTCGACGCCATTGCCGACTGTATCAAGCGGCTGTCCCAGTTGGCGGTCGAGCAAGACCTGATCGAGGAGTTGGACATCAACCCGCTCATGGTCATGGCGGAGGGAAGCGGCGCCTTTGCCGCCGACGTACGCATCGGGA
>CAZLBQ010000726.1:0-2663 GCA_964557745.1 uncultured Anaerolineales bacterium | reverse complement strand
ATGCTGGCCGAGATGAGATTGCGGACCGGCGCGGTAGTTGTTGGCATACCGACATATGTACAGCCCAACACCCAGTTGAACTCATCCGGAAACCAGTCGGGCCGACGACATGACCACACAGGCTCCAAAGACCCACCCACCCCCAAGACATCACAATCCGTATACCCCCCCATGAGCCGAGCCAGCCAGTCCGGGGACGCCTCCGCGTCGTCATCAAGAAACGCCAAGATTGACCCGCGTGAGATAGCGACTCCAACATTCCGGGCCTCAGATGCCCCCGGCATGCCAAGGTTTTTGACGACTATTACACCTGGAAGATGTGCTTGAACGCGCTCGAACAACTTGTCGTTGTGATCGATCACCACAATGACTTCCAGTGCGGGATAGGTCTGGTGTTGAACGGATTGCACGGCCGCAACTAGGTCGTCCCAGCGATCCATAGTATAGGCACATATAACGACCGAGACGTCGGGCTTCTTGCTCATGCGCGATTTCCCATAAGGTTAGATAAGCGGGGTCTAGCGCTAGTCGTTACCACTCCGATTAGTCAGCGCCGTAAGCCTGTTCCGTCTCAAAGACACTGGCAGCCTCGCAAGTGGGTAGGGTCAATTGGTCTGATGGCATTGGAGCAGGAGAGAATGCCTCTCGGCAGATCGTCTTGAGGACGCGCCAACCGTCCGGGATGGTGCGCAGGTTGCTGGCGCCGTGGATACGGTCTGCTTCAAAGCTCGGCACTTCGGCCACCTTGAGATGAGCCTGCAGCGCGCGCACGTTCATCATCGTCTCGATCTCAAAGCCGTTGCCATCCAGGTGGAGATGGGGCAGGACACGCTTCCAGAAGGCATTGTAACCGTAGCACAGGTCCGAGTAATGGCCACCGAACAGGAGGCGGACCGCCACGACGAACACCCAGTTGCCGAGGCGGCGATACAGCGGCATGTCGGATGTGCCGCCGCCCTGCACAAAGCGCGAGCCTTTGGCGAAGTCGGCGCCGGCGAGCAGAGCGCCGACAAAGGCGGGAATCTCGGCCGGGTCCGTGGAGCCATCCGCATCGAGCATGACGATGATGTCGCCACTCGCCGCCGCGAAGCCCGTGCGTAGGGCCGCACCCTTACCGCGCCCCTCTTGCGCCACGATCCGAATATCGGGCCGCAGCTCGCGGGCGACGTCGACGGTACCATCCGTCGAGTTCCCATCCACCAGGAGCACCTCATCAACCCAATCGGGGATCAGGGGCAGCACATGGGGCAGGTTCTCGGCCTCGTTGAGCGCGGGGACGACGACGCTAACGGTCACATTCTTGTGCGCCGGGAAGGGCGGCAGGGGCCGCTCGTCCTCCTGGCGGCGTGGCAGAAGCCTCAACCGGGTTTCCTCAATCGCCAGTGCCATGACTCCTCCTGGTCATCGGAGCATCAACCGGAGATGCTCGCCTTCACACGCGACTTCATCAGACAAACACTATCCCTACCCGACGGCGTGCGCCGGATTGAGGGGAGCGCATGGCTGCGCTCTCGAACGGGGCGGGGGTTAGCCCGCAGGTCAAGCGAACCAGGGGGATGGGGGGACGAACTCGATGACCCTCGACACGGTTACGCTCGCTGCTGATACCGCGCGCCACTCAACTCTGGACAGTTGACTCGCTGTTTACTATCTGTATAAACGCCTGCGCTCTGTCAACGTTACGGGTCTTGGCCCGCTCTCCGTACTAATTCACACTATTCACGGTAGGATGGACTACCTAGCGTTGGTGTGAGGTGTAGTATAGCTGACACAGATGGTGGAAGTGCTAGTGGAAGCGCTAGTGGAAGAGTTGATAATCAGTCGCACCGGCCATTGTGGAGCAATCACCACCGACGCTTCCCGCCACGCCACCATCTCGCCAGGGCGGGTGTGCAGACCTTGGCCTAACGTAGTAGAATTTACGTTATGAACATCGGTGGAGGGAGGTCAGCGCCCTATGCCTTCAGGGCGCCAATGGGTACTTGACCCAGAGCAGGCGCGCCAGGCGGCCGAGCAAGTGCGGCTGCGTCGGCAAGAGGAACTGGCGCAGCGCGAGCCTGAAGCCAGGCAGCACGTGATGACATTGATCGAGCAGAGCTGAAGAAGGGGCAACAGAGTCGCTCGCGCGAGATGAACTCCGCCGCGTGGATGATCAGGTCACTATCGGCCCGTAAATAGCATCCACGTTTCAAGGCTCGAAGAATGGCTGATGGTCTCGGTTTAGCGGATGCCGAGCAGCATCTCGACAACCAGTTGATCGAGCTCCTCATAGCGGCGGCCCCGCGCCGCCAGGGCAGTCGCGTCGAAGGGACGCGCCTTCAGCGCGTCGGCATGGCCGCGCGAATAGCCGTCGCCGGCCTTCGGGCCATCGTAGGCGTCGTCGGCGCACTTGAGCTCGCCAATCAGCCCCTGGATCTCCCCATCCGCGCGGAAGCGGCGCGCCTTGTCCTTGAGAATGAGGTAGGTTCGCATGCAGCCGCGGGCGAAGGCCCACACCCCGTCTTCGTCTTCGGTGCGGTAGGCGTGGGCGTCGAAGTGGCGCGGCCCATCATAGCCGCTCTCTTCGAGCAGCTTAACCAGGAAGAAGGCGCGCTTGATGTTCTCCGCGCCGAAGCGGAAGTCCTGGTCGTAGCGGCCCATCACCTGGTCGTTGAGGTCGATGT
>CAZLBQ010000725.1:0-2671 GCA_964557745.1 uncultured Anaerolineales bacterium | reverse complement strand
TCGTCTGAGCCGGCACCCTTCCAGGCTGCGCCGACCTGGCTTGGCCTGCCCATGGGTGTTATCTAGCTGATGGCCCAAGAGGCCACTAAGACGGCCCTTCGGGGCCGTTTTGCTTGGTTTTTGAGCAGCGTCGCTCGCTTCACGGGGATATGTTCCATGAATGTCCCCTATGAGCGAAGCAAATCACCCCTTGTCCGTCGTCCAACGGCGGCGAACCTCCCCGCAGGCCAAGTGGCTTATCAACGAGGCGGCCGCCCTCCGTGGGGAGCTTGCCCGCGTGGTGGCCCACCAAGCGCGCTTGGCCAAGCGTGAAGCGGAAATCCGCAAGACTCTGGCGGCGATTGAGCTGGTAGCAGCTCCTCTTCCCGTTCCGGCTGGTGTCGACGCACCGGAAGCTGTCCACGCCCACTTCCGGTACGGGCGCCGGGGACGACTCAATGAGCTCCTCTTGGAGGGGCTGAGCAAAGCATGGCCCAAGGGCCTGGATAGCCGCACTCTGGCCGATTGGGTGGCCATGTCTTGCGGCCTCAAGTTTGCGAGTGCCGCCGACCTGACGGACTACAAGCGGTTGGTCAGCAGACGGCTTCGGCACCTCTCAGTGGAGGGAAAGGTCGAACGTCTGGACCGGCTTGGCGCGGACGCGAAAGGTGCCAGGGTTTGGCGCTTAGCCAGCAAGAGCAACGTCACACTCGGTGAACTTGGACGGCTCGCGGCCTTGGCTGTGGATACCGAGGCAGACGTGTGCCTAAACGAAGAGGTCGCAGGAGGCGTTTGATGGTGATGACCAGGACGCGCTACCGAAAGCAGACGACGCTGACCTTCTTGACAGAGCAGCTGGTTGCGGCCGAGCAGGAGCTTGCGCTCCTACGCAGGAAGGCACCAAGCGATGCCCCTGCCGTGGCTGAGCGCCTGCGCTCCCTTGAGGCCAAAAGGCTGGCGCTGGTGGAGGCAGTGAGGCAGTTCGACCCGGAGTTGGACCTTGCTTCGATGAAAGGCCGCTGCGATTGGGCTATCTGGTTGTAAGCGAAGCTATAGCTTTGGTGACACCGTCAGTCTGGACAAACACGCCATGCGCTCGCCTCGGAGCTTCTCCCGGGAGCCGAATCAGCATGTCGCCAGCCCCCAGCAGGTTCTCGGCACCGGTCTCATCCAGGATGATGGTCGACTCGGTGCCCTTTTGAACCGTCAAGGCAATCCGGCCCGGGATATTGCTTCGGATGAGGCCCGTGAAGGTCTTGGCATCCGGCCGCTGGGTGGCAAGGACCAAGTGGATGCCCGCAGCTCTGGCTTTCTGCGCAAGACGAGCAATCAGAGGCTCGATGTTCTGGTCCTGCATGACCAGGTCGGCCATCTCTTCGATGAAGACAACGATGTAGGGCAGCGCCTGACCCTTGCGTCGCGCCTCTCCGATGTTGTTCACACCCAGGCGGTTGAAGGCGCCGTATCGGGTGTCCATCTCGACGACCAGCTCCTCGAGCATCTCGCGAGCAGCCGTCACCTCTGTGGCGATTTCATCGCGGTAGAGGTTGGACAGCTTGGCGTACGGGCGAAACTCCACCTGCTTCGGGTCGATGAGCGCAAGCTGCAGCGTGTCAGGCGTGTGGCGAAGCAGCAGCGACAGCAGCAGCGAGTGCAGACAGACGCTTTTGCCAGAGCCTGTGGTTCCACCGACCAGCAGGTGAGGTGCCGAAGCAAGGTCGAAGCTCAGGTCCTCGCCAGTGACGGAAACGCCCGCGTAAACCATCAGCTGGTTCGGGTCCCTCGAACCAGACTGGGCCCAATCGCGCAGCCTCTCGATGCCGACGGTCTTCCACGAGTCTTTCGTGCGAGGCAGGTCAATGAAGACCGTCTTCGCCTCGTCTCCGTTGGCAATCGTAGGCAGGGCCGAGCCCAGGTTCATGGCCAGACCAAGCTGCGACATGCTGCGCTTGAGCTTCGCTGAGTCCGCAAGGTTGACCAGCAGGACGCGGTAGCGAGTGATGCGCGGGCCGTGGATGGCGTCCTTGACCTGAACCTTGATGCCGAGCTCATCGAGGGCTTTCACGAGCGTAGCGGAGGCGTCTTCCGGCGCCTTACTGCCAGGGACGGCAACCTCTGCGCCCTTGCTGCCACCCTTTCGGCTCGCGACCTCCGGCATGTCCGAGCGGCGCTCGACCAGGGTCTCGATGAACTTGTCGTAGTTCTCGTCGCTTGCCATCCAGTCGGCCCAGAGAGACAGCGCACCGCGATGCCAATGCGCACGAATGGCCAGGCGAAGGCCGTCCATGGAGTCGATAGCGGGCCCTCCGTGCGCCAGTGACTGGGTCACCACGAGGCCGACCCAAGCGCCAATGTTTTCGGGCGTGAACAGGGAAGAGGCAGGGATGTCGCGCCCTTGCCCATCGATGGCGGTGTCAGGCAACTTCCCCATCGCCAGGGAGCGGCCAATCGCCAACCTCGCCACCTGTGCCTTGGTTTCGAGAGCAAGGTGCTGTCGGAGCTGGTCGGTATATCCGTCGGCCTCTAGGCTGGTCTTGTAGCGAGCGCTCAGCGCCTGCTGGAGGTCCAGGTCGCTCATGCGGCACCCCCAAAGTACTTGTTCGGAATCACGGTCGTCCTACCCATGCCGTCACCGACGTCCTCGTGCGTGAGCAGGAAGGTTGCGCTCACGTGCTTCTTGATGCGCTTGTAG
>CAZLBQ010000724.1:0-2694 GCA_964557745.1 uncultured Anaerolineales bacterium | reverse complement strand
GTAGAGGAGGACCAAGATGAACATCATCGCCGACGAGCCGAGTTCGGCTGTGCCCGTCAGCAGTTGGACGACCGAGAGGAGACCCGCGGCGCCAAAGCCGACCACGCACGCGGTGAGCGGATGGCTACGGCGCCACAGCAGTGCGGGGATGACGGCCATGGCCAACAGGGTGACCCACGGCTGACCCGGGGCGGCCGGGCGCACGAGCACCTCGAGCGCCGCGGCGGCCTCGAACGCGCCGGCGAGCAACCAGTCAGCACGGCCCGTCGGCGGAGCACCGACGGGCCGCGGCTCACGCCAGACCTGGCGCCAGCGGGATCTCACCGCTTCAGGCTAGGGACCGCGGAAGCCACTCGCCAGCGCCAGGAGGTGCGCTGCGCCGCCCGCCTTGAGCCGCCCGAACGCCTCGATGAGGCGCGGCAGGTTCTTGCGCGGCTCCAGTGTCCCCAGCCCCAGGATAAACGGGCCGCTCAACTCGTAGCGGGCGCGGACGCGGGCCAGCGTCGCGCCATCTTCGACGCGGCGGAAGCGTGGCTCCAGGCCGGGGTAGACCACCGTGACCTTGTCGGGCGACGCGCCAAGGAGTTCGACCACGTCGCGCTTGGTCGCCGCCGAGTCGGCCAGGATAGCGCTGGCGCGGGCGACGGCGCTCGGCACGGCGCGCGTCAGGTAGCGGCGCAGGCCGGCGTCGGCGGCCTCCGGCACGCGCAGGAACGACAGGTCGTGGACCTGGACGATGGCCCGCCCGCGCCGCAGCGGGGGCAGGGTGAAGTCGGGGCTGTAGAAGACGTCGGACGGCCCCGCCAGCCAGTCGGCGTAGAGCGGGACACCCAGCCGCCACAGGCGGACGAAGTGGATATCCTGCACGGGGATACGGCGAACCCGGAAGTTGGGCGGGAAGCCGGCCAGGGCGTCGGGGACGCGGACCGCGCCGCGCACGAGGAGGGTGTAGGGCGTCGTGGTATCGACCCTGCCTAGCGCGCGCAGTAGGCCCCGCGTGTAGCGCCCGATGCCCGCGCCCTGCTGCGCGCCCGCCGTGTAGTCCAGCGTGACGCGCATTACCGCCCGCTCAGGCCCAGGTCCAGCGGGATGCCCAGCGTGTTGAGGAGCGCCACAATCAACGGCGCCAGGAGCAGCGCGGGCAGCAGGTTGGCGACTTTGATGCGCTTGAGGTCGAGGATGTTGAGGCCCAGGCCGACCAGGATGACGCCGCCGACGGCCGACAGCTCGATGACACGCGGCTGCGCGCCCATGCTGAGGCCGGGGACCGAGACGAGGAGCGGCTGGAGCCAGCGCGCCAGTAGCGAGATGCCGCCCTGGACGATGAGGATCGTCGCTCCGGAAAACAGCGTCCCCACGCCGAACGTGCTGGCGTAGATGATGGCCGAGAAGCCGTCCAGCACGGACTTGATGGCGAGCAGACTGTAGTCGCCCGACAGGCCGTCGTTGATGGAGCCGAGGATGGTCAGCGGCCCGACGCAGAACTGGAGGCTGGCGAGGACGTAGGCCAGCGTAAAGTTGTTCCCACTGCCGGGCCGCTCGAAGCGCTGCTTGAGCCAGTCGCCCAGGCGGTTGAGCCAGGCATCGATGTCGATGGCCTGGCCGATAATCGCGCCGAGGACGAGCGCCACAAGGGGGATAAGGGGGTTCTGCGTCTTGAGCGCCGACCCCATGCCCAGCGTTATCGTCATCAAGCCGATGGCCGCGATGACAATGGCCTTGATGGCCTCTGACAGGCGCGCCCCGATGAGCAGGCCCAACAGCCCGCCCGCCATCACCGCGACGAAGTTGATGAGGGTGCCGGTCACGGCCCTAGATGCCCTTGAACGTCCACAGACGGTTGACGGCGAAGTTCCAGAACAGGACGACGATGATGGCCGTCGCCTTGGCCAGGTTGTAGCCGAGCGGCCCGAAGTGGGGCGTAAAGATGAAGTGGTCCAGGGACAGAAACACGATCTGGTTGATGACCAATCCGGCCAGGTTGACCAGGGCGAACTGGCCCAACTGGGGGCCGAGCGGGCGCTGCCGTGACTCCGGGTACGTCCACAGCCGGTTCCAGGTAAAGTTGCTCAGCACCGCCGCCGTAAACGACACGGTGTTGGCGGCGATCTTGGGCCAGCCAAAGTGGAGGATGAGGAAGTTGAGAACGGCGAAGTCAATCACCGCCCCGATCGCGCCGACGATGGCGAACTTGATGAAGCGCTTCAGTTCCCGCCGATTGGTGTACAGTTGGTAGCGCGCGTGCTGCACCGGCCCCGCCGTCTCATCGGGGACGGGCATCGGCGGCAGCAACCAGGCCGAGAAGGATCGCAAGGTGAACCCCCATCGAGTGCACATAGAGATTGTCGAACAGTGAGTGGACGGCCAGCGCCGCCAGCGCGCCCAGCGCGCCAATGGCCAGGGCGCGCGTCGCCCAGTCGGTCCGGCGCGCCGCGACGCGTAGCAGCGACACGACCGCAGCGCTTAAGAGCAACCCATAGGCCAGCAGGCCGATGAAGCCCGCCTCGGCCCCAATGTTCAGGTAGTAATTATGCGCGTGACCCAGCGGGTCTGTCCAGCGTGGGACATTGTAGCGCGGGTAGGCCGTCGCGTAGTTGCCCGCCCCGACGCCCGTCCAGAAGTGGTCGGCCCACATGGCCGCCGCGGCGTACCAGTGGGCGACGCGCTCGACGACGGCGAAGTTGTCGTCGGTCA
>CAZLBQ010000723.1:0-2705 GCA_964557745.1 uncultured Anaerolineales bacterium | reverse complement strand
CTGGATGGCCGTCCGATTCTAGGCGCATCGAGGCCGAATGTCCAGATGAGGCGGCACGTTCTCGTGACGAAGGACCAAGGAAAGCATTCCCCTTGGTCCTTCGTCATACGTCCCTTCACCGCTCTGCTCGCTACCCCACGCGGCGGCCCATGACGACGCTGGCGACGGCGGTCAGGCCGCCGTCGGTGCTGGGCCAGTCGGCGTGGGTTCCTTCGTCCTCGTTCATCTGGCGGCCGGCGGTTTCCTTCGGCGCGATCTTCCAGAACCTGTCGCGGGTCTCGGCCCAGCGGGCCAGCAGCCGCCACGCCAGCGGGCTTTCGGTCCGCTCGAAGTGCTGCTTGAGCAGCGAGCGCACCGCCAGCACGTCGTCGGACTTCTCCAACCGCTCCAGGCGCACCAGTTGGCTGTTGAGGCGGGCCGGGAACGCGCCTGTCTCGTCCAGAATGTAGGCGACGCCGCCGGTCATGCCCGCGCCGAAGTTGCGGCCGGTCGGGCCGAGGACCAGCACGACGCCGCCGGTCATGTACTCGCAGCCGTGGTCGCCCACGCCCTCGACGACGGCCACCGCGCCGGAGTTGCGGACGGCGAAACGCTCGCCCGCGCGCCCGGCCGCGTATAGCGCGCCGCCGGTTGCGCCGTACAGGCACGTGTTGCCAACGATGGTGTTCTGGCTCCACTCGTAGGTGGCCCTGGGGCTGGGGCGGATGGCGATCTCGCCGCCGCTGAGACCCTTGCCCACGTAGTCGTTGGCCTCGCCGGTCAGGCGGAGAACCATGCCCTCGATGCCGAACGCGCCGAAGCTCTGGCCGGCTGTGCCGTCGAAGTCGAGGCGGACGGTGCCCGGCGGCAGGCCGTCGTCGCCGCAGCGGCGGGCGATCTCGCCGGCCAGGGTCGCGCCGATGGTGCGCTCGGTGTTGGCGATGGGGTAGCGCAGGTGAACAGGAGCCTCGCGGTCCAGGGCGCACGCCGCGTCGTCGACCAGGGATTGCTGCAAGCCGCTGGGAGCGGGCGGGTCCAGGTCGGGGCGCGGTACGTGGCGCGTGGGGCGCAGGGAGTGGGGGTCGACCATCTCCAGCACCGGCGAGAGGTCCAGCAGGTCGGCGGCGGCCAGGCCGGTCTGGGTCTGGCGTAGCAGGTCGGTACGGCCGATGATCTCGTCCAGGGAGTGCGCGCCCATCTCGGCCAGCAACTCGCGCACCTCCTGAGCCAGGTACAGGAAGTAGGCCATCACCATCTCCGGCGTGCCGGGGAACTTGGCGCGCAGGGCGGGGTCCTGGGTGGCGATGCCGACGGGGCAGGTGTTGGTGTGGCAGGCGCGGGCCATCAGGCAGCCCTCGGCGACGACCGCCGCCGTGCCGAAGGAGAACTCGTCGGCGCCGAGGAGCGCGGCGATGATGACGTCGCGCCCGACGCGGAGGCCGCCGTCGGTGCGGACGATGGCGCGGTCGCGCAGGCCGTTGAGAATGAGCGTCTGCTGCGCCTCGGCCAGGCCGATCTCCCACGGGATGCCCGCGTTCTTGATGGACGAGAGGGGCGACGCGCCGGTGCCGCCGGAGTGGCCGGAGATGTGCACGATGTCGGCGCCGCCCTTGATGACGCCCGCCGCGACCGTGCCGACGCCGGCCTCGGCGACGAGCTTGACGCTAATCTTGGCCGTGGGGTTGATCTGCCGCAGATCGAAGATGAGCTGCGCCAGGTCCTCGATGGAGTAGATGTCGTGGTGCGGCGGCGGGGAGATGAGGGCCACGCCGGGGCGCGTGTGGCGAATGGTGGCGATCTCGACCGACACCTTGTGGCCGGGGAGCTGGCCGCCCTCGCCGGGCTTCGACCCCTGGGCCATCTTGATTTGCAGCTCGACGGCGTTGGTCAGGTATTCCGGCGTCACGCCGAAGCGCCCGCTGGCGATCTGCTTGATGCCGCTGTTGGCCTCCGTCCCGTAGCGCGCCTTGACCTCGCCGCCCTCGCCGGAGTTGCTCAGGCCGCCCAGGCGTGACATGGCGACGGCGAGGTTGCCGTGGGCCTCCGGGCTGAGCGCGCCGATGGACATGGCGGCGGTGGAGAAGCGGCGCAGGATGGCCTCAACCGGCTCGACCTCCTCGACAGGGATGGGCCGGCCGATCTTCCACTCCATCATGTCGCGCGGCTCCGACGGGCGCGGCGGCTGGCTGAGCATGCTGGAGTATTCCTTGTACAGCCGGTAGCCTTCCTGGAATCCCCCGTTCAGCGCGCCCTCGTACGTCACCGCCTTGTGCAGGGCGTGGACGACCTGCGGGCTGAAGGCGTGGTACTCGCCGCCCTTCTTGAACTTGTAGAAGCCGGGGTTGTCGAGCTTCGGCTCCTCGTCGCCGGCGAACGCCAGCTTGTGCAGGCGCAGCATGCGCTCGGCGATCATGCGGAAGCTCAGGCCGCCGGTGCGGCACGGCGTCTCAGTGAAGCAGCGCTCCACCAGCTCGTTGTCCAGGCCGATGGCCTCGAAGATCTGGGCGCCGGTGTACGAGTCCACCGTGGCGATGCCCATCTTGCTCATAATCTTGAGGACGCCCTTTTCGGCGGCCTTGACGAAGGCGTGCTCGGCCTGCTCGGCCGTGACGCCCTTGTTGCGCAGGTGGCCTTCCTCGGCCGTGTGACGCGCCGTCGCCTGGGCCAGATAGGGGTTGATGGCGTTCGCGCCGTAGCCCAGCAGGACGGCGAAGTGGTGGACTTCC
>CAZLBQ010000722.1:0-2724 GCA_964557745.1 uncultured Anaerolineales bacterium | reverse complement strand
TGCTCGCCCAGCTTCTTGAGCAGCTTGCTCTCCTGGGCGGCCAACTCCTCCAGGCGCTCGGAGCGGTTCTCGATGGTCTCCAACTCGGTCGCGGCGCGCTCGGCGAAGGCCAGGACGTCGTCGATGGTGT
Source organism: uncultured Anaerolineales bacterium (assembly GCA_964557745.1). Classification (GTDB taxonomy): domain Bacteria; phylum Chloroflexota; class Anaerolineae; order Epilineales; family JAHCIE01; genus JAHCIE01. The sequence continues at coordinate 2,594 of CAZLBQ010000722.1, read as the reverse complement.
CGCCGTACTTGCGCTTGAGGCTGGCGATGAGGGTCAGGCGCTCCTCGACCTCCTGGAGGCGCTCCGGATTGCCCTCGATCTCGTCGCGGTAGTCGCGCATGGCGCGGCCAATCGTGTCCAGGCTGTCGATGGCGGCCAGCAGGGTGTTCTCGTGGTCGGCCAGGCGTGGGTCCAAGCGGATGAGAGCGTGGAGCGCGCCGTGGGCGTCGCCCAGCAGGTCGAGGCTGCCGCGCAGCTCGTCGCCCGGCTCGTAGAGGGCGGCGTAGACGGCGTCGGCCAGTTCGACCAACTTCTGGGCATTGACGAGGCGCACCCGCTCCTGGAGCAAGGCCTCGTCCTCGCCCGGCTGGAGGTCGGCGCTATCGATCTCGTCCACCTGGTAGCGCAGCATCTCCTGGCGACGGGCCAGCTCACGCTCGTCGCGGCGCAGGGCGTTGAGTTCGTGGCGAATGGCGCGCACCTGGCGCGCGAGGTCGGCGACGCGGGCACGCGGAGTGCTGAGACCGGCATAGCGGTCGAGGAGGTCGATATGCTGCTTGACGCGGAGCAGGGACAGGTGCTCGGTCTGGCCGTGGATGTCGACGAGGCCCTCGCCGACGGTGTTGAGGACGGTGGCGGTGACGGCGCGACCATTGACGCGGCCGGTGCTGCGGCCCGTGGCGGTGATCTCGCGGGTGAGGATGAGTTCGTCGGCCTCGTCGAGGGCGTCGGCCAGGCCGACCTCGTCGAGCGCCGGGGCCAACAGGCTGCGCTGCTCGTCGGACAGGACAAAGATGCCTTCGACGCGGGCGCGGTCGGCCCCCGCGCGGACCAGGGTCGAGTCGGCGCGCGCGCCGAGGAGGACACCCAGGGCGTCGATGATGATGGATTTGCCCGCGCCGGTCTCGCCGGTGAGGACGTTGAAGCCGGGGGCCAGGCGCAGGTGGAGGCGGTCGATAATGGCGAAGTCCTGAATGCTGAGTTCAGTGAGCACAGCAACCTCACGGGGCAAGCCGACGCCCGCCACAGGGGCGGGGCGGGCTGCGCGAGCCTGGGGAGCCGGGAGAGTGCCCCAGGCGGCGACGTATTTTATCCTATTTTACCCCGGAAGGTCGGTTTTGACAAGTACAAGTGTTCTGAAAATGACAGGGGCTAGGCGGTCGGCTGGGGCTGGAGGGATAGGAAAGCCTGGAGCAAGTCGGCCACGCGGGTGGCGCCGCCGAGGGTCATGACACCGTGGGAGGTCAAGGGCAGGCGGGCTCCCGTATCCAGAACGAGGACGACGCGCGCGCCACAGCGGATGCGGCGGGGGGCCAGGGTAGCGACAGCGCTGGTCGGAGACAAGCGTGGGGTGGTCAGGCCCGGCAGGGCGGAGGCTTGTAGTTCAATGCCGCGAATGGTGGCGATGGGGCAGGTGACGGTGGTGAGGCCGGTGAGGCTGTAGCGGCGGAGCGTGACCTCGCCGCGTTCGAGGTCGAAGGCGGCCATCTCGACGCGGGCGCTGGCCCAGATGACGAAGAGACCCACGACCAGCAGGAGCAGGCCGCTCGGCGCGAGGAACCAGCGGTCGAGGCGGGCGACGTCGGCGGTCAGCAGGCTGCTGAGAGAGAAGAGGCCGAACAGGGCGATGGCGGGGCCGATGAGCCAGAGGGTGAGGGGCAAGGACTGGAGCACGAGCCGATTGGGAGTGTAGTCTGCGACGCGCATATGTCTCTCCTGGTCTCGAAGGTCCTATCCGTTGCGTTGAGTATAGCCGAGTCAAGATGGAAACGCTGTAACGTTGGTCACACCCAGGGTGTGAAGTATTTCACAGGAGACAAGGCGAATGGACTGGACGCGGTTGAGCAAGGCGGTGGCCTACGCGCTGCGCCACGCGCCGTGGCAGTATGAACTGGAACTGGACGACGAGGGCTGGGTTGCGGTGGATGATCTGCTGGCGGGGCTGCGGCAGCAGCGGCAGTGGCAAGGGGTAGCGGAGGCAGACCTGGCGGAGATGATACGCCAGTCGGACAAGCAGCGCTACGAGATGCGGGACGGACGCATCCGCGCCCTGTACGGCCACTCGCTGCCGGGGCGGTTGAGCAAGAGGCCCGCTGTGCCACCGCCGCTCCTGTATCACGGTACGACGGACCGGGCGCTGCCGGCCATTCGGCGCGAGGGCCTGCGTCCGATGCGCCGCCAGTACGTCCACCTGTCGGCGGACGAGCCGACGGCGTTGGAGGTAGCGCGGCGGAAGGCAGGGCGGCCGGTCATCCTGACCATCCGGGCCGAAGAAGCGCACGCGGCGGGGGTGCGCTTCTATCAGGGCAACGACAAGGTGTGGCTGGCGGACGCCTTGCCCGCCGAGTTCATTGTCGAGTAGGGTCAGCGCAGGCGGCCGATGGCGAGGGCCTGTTGCCCTAAATGGACTTGGAGGCCTACCGAGAGCGCCTGGTTAGCTGTGTCCACCGCGTAGCAGCTATGGAGCCGTGCACGGATCGTCACCACGTGCCGAAAACGAAGCGAGGCCCAGGGAATGGCGAGCAACTGACAAGGTCGAGTGAAAGATTATCTAGTAATGTGAAGGGAGTAACGAGGATGGTGTCACAAGGGGCGGGGTTTTGCAGGTAAAGTTC
>CAZLBQ010000721.1:0-2733 GCA_964557745.1 uncultured Anaerolineales bacterium | reverse complement strand
ACTACTTCAAGCAGCGCTTCGCCGAAGTGACCAACCCGCCCATCGACCCGCTGCGGGAGGACCTGGTGATGTCGTTGAGCGTGCGGCTGGGCCGCCGCCCCAACGTCCTGGCCGAGACTGCCGACCACGCGCGGCTGATCCACCTGGACAGCCCGGTCCTCACCGACGCCCAGTTGCACGCCCTGCGCTGCCACGACGACCCGGCCTTCCAGAGCGTGACCTTGCGCTGCCTGTTCAAGACGGACATTGGCCGCGAGAGCCTGGAGCGCTCGCTGGCCTCCATCACCGCCCAGGCTATCCAGGCCGTTAAGCAGGGCAAGACGCTCATTATCCTGTCCGATCGGGGCGTCGACCCGCACCACGCGCCGATTCCCATGCTGCTGGCCGTCGGCGCCGTCCACCACACCCTGCTCCGCCAGGGGCTGCGCATGCGAGCGTCCCTGGTGTGCGAGACGGGCGAGGCGCGCGAGGTCCACCACTTCGCCACCCTGCTCGGCTACGGCGCCAACGCCGTCAACCCCTACCTGGCGATTGCCACGGCACGGGAGATGGCCCAGGAAGGCCACCTGCGTAACAAGGGCGTGGATGCCGACCAGGCCGAGCACGCGTTCATTCACGCGGTCGAGAAGGGCGTCTTAAAGATTATGTCAAAAATGGGCATCGCGACGGTCGATGCCTACTGTGGGGCGCAAATCTTCGAGGCGATTGGCCTGGACACCGAACTCGTCAACCGCTGCTTCACCTACACCCCTAACCGCACGGGCGGCGTCGGCTTTCGTTCGCTGGCCGACCGCCAGTTGGACCTACACCACCAGGCATTCAGCGGCGACCCTGAGCCGAAGCTCGACAACCCCGGCTTCTACAAGTTCAAGAAGGGGGGCGAATACCACGCCTTCAGCCCCCAGGTCGTCCACGCCCTGCACAAGGCCGTGACGTACCAGGGCGCGCTCAACGGCGGCTTCGACGAGGGCTTCCGCCTCTACAAAGAGTACGCCGCCATGATCGCCCGCCCGCCGCGCCCCGCCGAGCCGCGCGACCTGATGGAGTGGAAGGGCCGCTACCCCGTGCCCATCGAGGAGGTCGAGCCGGTCCAGGCTATCCTGCGCCGCTTCTCGACCGCCGCTATGTCCATTGGCGCGCTCAGTCCGGAGGCGCACGGCAACCTTGCCATCGCCATCAGCCGTCTGGGTGGGTTGAGCAACTCCGGCGAGGGCGGCGAGATCAAGGCGCGCTACGGGACCGAGGCCAACAGCGGCATCAAGCAGGTCGCCAGCGGGCGCTTTGGCGTCACGCCTCAGTATCTGGTCCACGCCACCGAGTTGCAGATCAAGATGGCCCAGGGGTCGAAGCCGGGCGAGGGCGGGCAGTTGCCGGGCCACAAGGTGACGGTCGAGATCGCCTCCATTCGCCACACCACGCCGGGCGTGGCCCTCATCTCGCCACCACCCCACCACGACATCTACTCCATCGAGGACCTGGCCCAGCTCATCTTCGACCTGCGTCAGATCAACCCCCGGGCGAAGATCAGCGTCAAGCTCGTCGCGGAGGCGGGCGTGGGAACGGTCGCGGCGGGCGTCGTCAAAGGCGGGGCCGATATCGTCCACATCTCCGGGCACTCGGGCGGCACGGGCGCGTCGCCGCTGTCGTCCATCAAGAACGCGGGCGTGCCGTGGGAGATTGGCGTGGCCGAAACCCAGCAGACGCTCATCATCAACGGCCTGCGCGACCGCGCTATCATCCGCACCGACGGCGGCCAGCGCACGGGCCGCGACGTCATCATCGCCGCCCTGTTGGGCGCGGACGAGTACTCATTCGGGACAGCGGCGGTCGTCGCCGAGGGCTGCCTGATGGCCCGCGCCTGTCACACCAACACCTGCCCAGTCGGCATCGCCACCCAGGACATGGCACTGCGCGGCAAGTTCCCCGGCACGCCGGAGATGGTGATGGCCTTCTTCCTGTACGTGGCTCACGAGGTGCGCGAGATGCTGGCTGAGATGGGGGCGCGCTCGCTGGACGAGATTATCGGGCGCGTGGACCTGCTGCGCCAGACGCAGACGGGTCTCCCGATGGCCGACCAGTTGGACCTCAGCCCGGTCCTGGCGGCGGTGGACGAGGACTTCGTCCGCCCGCACCGCCACCAGCGCCCGGCTGAGACGGCCTGGCAGATGCCGCGCGGCCTGCAGGCCCAACTGGTCGAGGACGCCCAGACGGCGCTGGCCGCCGAGGCCCCGGTGTCGCTGGCCTACCCCATTCGCAACACCGACCGCACCATCGGCGCGACGCTAGCGGGCGAGATCGCCCGTCGCTACGGCGACGACGGCCTGCCGCCCGGCACGTTGCGCCTGGACTTCGAGGGCACGGCGGGGCAGAGCTTCGGCGCGTTCGCCATTGAGGGTATGGTGATGAAACTCGTGGGCGAGGCCAACGACTACGTTGGCAAGGGGCTGAGCGGCGGCGAGATTGCCATCCGCCCGCGTGCCGAGGCGAAGTATGAGTGGAGCCAGAACACGATTGTGGGCAACACGTGCTTATATGGAGCGACGGGCGGCGCGCTGTACGCGGCGGGCCGGGCGGGCGAGCGCTTCGCCGTCCGCAACTCGGGCGCGGTCGCGGTCGTGGAGGGCGTGGGCGACCACGGCTGCGAGTACATGACGGGCGGCGTGGTCCTGGTGCTGGGACCGACGGGCCGCAACTTTGGCGCGGGCATGACGGGCGGCGTCGCCTACGTGCTGG
>CAZLBQ010000720.1:0-2741 GCA_964557745.1 uncultured Anaerolineales bacterium | reverse complement strand
TGCGGTCGGTTGCGGTTCTGCGGTTGGTTGCTGCTGCTGCTGCTGCATGGCGGTCAGGGCAGCGGTAAGCCGTTGCACTTCCTCGCGTAGGGCGATCACCTCCGCCATTAGGCCATTATTCCCGTCGGCGACGGCCTCGCGTACCATATCGGCGAGTAGGGCGCGGATCGCGGCGGCATCCTGTTGCGGTTCTGCGATTATGGCCTGCGGTTCTGCTGCTGCTGCTGCTGCTGATTGCGGTCTTGCGATTCCCTCGATAGGGACGGTTTCAGCGAGGCGGGCGCGGATCGTGGCCTCGTCTACGCCCTCCCTCATCATGTCGGCAATCATGCCCAGCGCGGTCACGGCCTCAGGCAGATAGCGGCGGCGCTTCCCGGTGCCGGTGCTGGGCACAAACTCAGGGAACTTGTCACGGTAGAAACGCACTGAGGACTCAGGCAGGCTGAGCCTCAGTGCTATCTCGTGGATCGTCAACAAGTCGCCCGTATGCGCTCCTCTTGCCCATACCCCCGGCTGCGTGCAGCAGCGCGGGAGTTCAACTTTCGTCGGCGTCGCTCGTCTCTGCCAGGGCGTCGCGGATGTAGTCCATATTCGCCTTATTCTTGGACCCGAACACGATCACGCAAATCGAGTTGCGACTCAGCCCCTGGGCGGCCAGGTTCCGGATATGGGCGCGGCGGGCGTCGTCCGGGTCCGGCGCGGTGGTGCTGGGGGCGGTGCTGGAGGTGGTGCTAACACCGGTGCGCGGCTCATCTGGCGTCAGAACGTCGTCAAACGGGCCTGAAACACTCTCAGCACCGGTGCCAGCACCAGCACCAGCACCAGGCGCGGGCGGATCGTCCGGCGGCATCCACGCGGGCGGGTAGGTGGATCGCCGCGGCGGCGCCCAACTCGCCGAGTCGTTCGCGCCTGACGGCCTAGTCAGCAGCCCCGCGACGGCGGCCAGGTCCTGGGCGGTCGTTTGGGGCACAGTGACCAGGCGGCGGCCGCCGGTGGTCTGGTCTAGATAGGCTTGCCCCGGTGCCAACTCCCAAACGTTGGCGGGACAGTTCGGCGCCAACAGGCGGGCAATCGCGGGCCGTAGCTTGTGGACATAGGCGGCGGTCAAGTAGTCTCGCACCTCGCCCGCGGCCTCTTTCGTCCAGCCTTGCCCCGAAATCTCGCAGAAGATACCCATCTTGCGCCCCACTGTCGCGGTACGGCGGGCCGTCTCTGCGAGGTCCTGGGCGACGCGGCGGCGCTGGAGGTCGGTCCATTCGTCGATAGCCAGGATCACCACCGGGCCGCGCTCCCCTGCCTCGCGTCGGTCAATGAGGGCGTTGACCAGGCGGAGCACGCGGCGGATCTCCTCATCACTGGCGGCGGGGTCGGCCAGGAACGCGCCATGCAGCGGGGCGAGGGCCGCAGCCAGGCTTTCCTCGCCCGTGTCCCGGTGCGGGTCGATAATCGCCAGTTGTGCGCCCATCATGACGGCCTGGGCATTCAGAAAGCGGGCCGTCGTGGTCTTGCCGCTCCCTTGCAAGCCAGCGATGCCAAACGAGAAAAGCGACTTGAACCCCTGGCCGTGTACCGGCTCGCTGTCGGCATAGCCCAGCAGCAGCCGCCCGTCACGGCCCACTTGCCCCAGCCTGAGAAGATCGCCGAACGTCGGGACGGAGACGGCGGGCGCGGGTAGGGCGGGCGGCTCGGGCGAGCCGATCACCTTCGGCGGCGGGCCGTCGTAAGCGAACTTGCGGGCGTCGGTGTACTTCTGGACTGACAGCGGGATCGCCGGATGCTTGGCGGCCTCGATTTGGGCACTGTGATACCCGCCCAGCGCGGCCAGGGCGTGCCCGTCATACGCCCCCGCTCGCAGCCTGTCATAGTCGGCAGGCAGCAGACCCCTTGCATCCGGGTACACCAGCTCGCTGCGTCGTCTGACGGCGTACCAGGTGCCGACGCCGGCGGCGGCCAGCCCCGTAGGAATCATCAGGATCACCAGCACCACGGCGACGGTGACGAATGGCTGTACATCCCGCCAGAAAGCCGCGTCGCGTTCGGCTCGCTGCTGGCGTTCGGCCAGGTCCAACGCGTCAAGCTGCTGCTGGTAGGTAAGGGCCGCTTGCCGCTCTGCCGTCGTGACGGGGTTATACTCTCGGGCAGCCTCAGACACGCACCACGCGGCCAGAGCCAGGGCCAGCAAGAGAAGAGTGAGCAAGACAAGATTAGTTCGCATCTTGCCCCCTCTCAGTTGAGCACGCGGGCCAGGCCGAACCGCGCCGACGGGTCATCTACCACGCGGCACGCGCCCGCCCATTCGTCGGCGCTGGCCTCTGCCGCTCGCATGTCGGCGACGGGCACCCCGTGGAGGGCGACGGCGGGCCAGGGGTCCGCAGCGGGCGCGGCTCGAATGAGCAGCCAGCCCCGAACGGCGGCCACGCGGCGGAGCGTGCGCTCTTGCTCGTCAGGCGCGCCATGCAGCAGCAGGGCGGCGGCGGGATCGCTCACCAGCATGACGACGGCGACGGCCCGCCCATCCTCCCCAGCCCACGGCGGCCCGATGCGCCACGCGGCGCTAGTTGTCAGCAGTTCGCCCAGCAGCCCCACGGCCAGGCCGGTCGGTGCGTCGGCGATGAACTCGGCAAACTCAGCAGGCATTGATACCACGATTCGCAGCGTGCGGCCCATGATGCTCCTCACTTTCGCTTGTGGGGGCGGGCCGGTTTGCCTACTCGTGGTAGAATAAGCCAGCCCGCCCGATG
>CAZLBQ010000719.1:0-2756 GCA_964557745.1 uncultured Anaerolineales bacterium | reverse complement strand
GGCGACGTTCTCGCCACAGGCGTTCCAGGGGTAGCCCACCGCATCATAGCGGTCGTCGTTAGCGCCGCCCCCGCAGACGGGGACCTCGCCGCTGAGCTGGTGGGACAACTCGTTGCGCTGCGCCATCAGGTTGTTATGAGCGCGCGCCGCGGCCACCAGCCGCCAGTCGAGGCGCAGGGCGGGCAGGCCGTTGGCCGCGCGCTGCTGGTTGACGAGATCGAATACCTGCTGCTCAAAGGGAGTCAGGCTGTCGGCGGCGGATGCCCGGCTGCCGGCGAGCGCGAGGCACACCAGGAGAGCCAGGCCGAGGATCAGACGGGGAAGACGAAGATTCATGCGATGTTGACTTTCTAGACGCTTCATGGCGTATCCGAGTAGTCCATCCCCCACCCTTTCTCTCCTCGTCAGCGCGAAGAGACAAACGCGACGAGATAGGCCTTGCATGTAAAGCCTATCTCGTCGCTACACGCGCGTTATGGTTTGGCGTCCCAATTGCCGGCGATGGGCACGTCGCCCGGTCCACCCAGGTTGAAGACACGGTCGGCAGGGCCAGAGGTGTTGCTGTTGCGGATGTAGAAGGTCCCCGACCGATAGATGCCGACCGTCGTGATGCGGTTGCCATCCCAGTCTCCCACCACGGGGACGTCGCCGCTGTTGCCATAGGGGACAACCAGGTCAGCAAAGCCGGTCGTATTCGAGTTGCGGAGGTAGAAGGTGCGGCTCGATGGCCGATAGACGCCGATGGTGTCCACGCCATCGCCATTCCAGTCTCCGGCCAGCGGAATATCGCCCGTCGCCCCGAAGCTCAGGGTGATGTCGGCAGGGCCTGTCGAGTTCGTGTTGCGGAGGGCGAAGGCGCCGTTGCGGAAGATGCCGACCGTGGTGACGCCATCGCCGTTCCAGTCACCCACCACAGGCACGTCGCCCGCTACCCCGTAGCCGAAGACGAGATCTCCGATCCCCGTGGTGTTGCTATTGCGGAGGTAGAACAAGCCATTGCGGTAGACGCCGATCGTGTCGACACCGTTGCCATTCCAGTCGCCCGCGACCGGCTTGTCGCCTACCATCCCATACACGAAGTTGATGTCAGCCACGCCCGTTGTATTGGAGTTGCGCAGGTAGATGTAGCCGTTGGTGGAGCGGAACACGCCACCCGTCACGGCCTCCAGAGGAGCCGTGCTGGCCGGTGGCGTCGCGGTCGGGACAACCACCGGAACTGGGGTGCGAGTCGGCGTCGCCGTGGCGGCCGGGGGCGGCGGGGGTGGGCTGCCGCTGGCCGTGCCAAAGTCCTGGGTCCAGTAGTAGCCGTAGCTGCCACCCTGAGTGAAGCCGATGCCAAAGTCGCGGTAGTTGGGGCTGAGGATGTTGGCCTTGTGCCCCGACGAGTTCATCCAGTCATTCATGACCTGCTGCGGCGTCGACTGACCGGCGGCGATGTTCTCACCGCAGGCCACCCAGGGATAGCCAACCGCGTCATAGCGGTCATTGCCGGACCCACTCGCACATAGGGGGAGTTCGCCGGTCACCTGGTGCGCGAACTGGCCGCTCTGGATCATGGCCGCGTTGTGGTTGCGGGCCGACTGAACCAACCGCCAATCGATCTGAAGCGCCGCCAGGCCGTTCGCGGCGCGTTGCTGATTGACCAGATCGAACACCTGCTGTTCGAAACTGTTCAAGGTCTGGCCCTGGGCTTCAGCCGGAGTGCTGTTCGCCAGGACCAGGAGGAGAATCACGAAGGCGCACATCAGCGCGCCTATCATCCAGCGGGGAAGACGCTGTACCATCAGGGGGACCTTTCTAGCGCTTCTGGGCGCGGGGCTGACGTTATTCATACGCTTCACGTCGCCCGTTCGTCTCACTTGGACGAAACACTTTTTCTCTGACGCACTTCATGAGTGTAGTCTTATCTACAATTTCGGCTATTTTGGGATTGGACGGGATGTCCATTGTTGCGCTATGCTTATCGACGGCAGGCGCAGGGTGTACAAACGTAGACATAAGGAGGCTTGTGGTGAGGGAACACGTGACTGTCGAAGCGAACGAGGTGCTGGCGACGTTGGAAGCGCTCGTCGCCATTCCATCCATCAACCCCGACTTGGCGGCGGGGGCGACAGGGGAAGGCGAGGCCGCCCACTATTGCGCCGACTTTTTGCGGGTGGCCGGGTTAGAGGTCCACGTCCAGGAAGCAGCGCCGGGACGGCCCAACGTCATTGGCATCCTGCGCGGGACAGGTGGCGGCCGCTCGCTGATGCTGAACGGCCACTTGGACACGGTCGGCGTCGAGGGGATGGAGCAGCCCTTTACCCCGCGTCGGCGTAACGGCCACATCCTGGGTCGAGGTAGCTCGGACATGAAGGGCAGCATCGCCGCGATGCTGTGGACAGCACGGGCCATCGCGGAGGCCGAGGTGCGGCTGCGCGGCGACTTGCTCATCGCCTGTGTGTGCGACGAGGAGTATGCCTCGTTGGGATCCGACGCCCTGGTAAGGGAGTACACCGCGGACGCCGCCATCGTGACCGAGCCGACCGACCTGGGACTGTGCCTGGCGCACCGGGGGTTTGTCTGGCTGGAAGTGGAGACCAGGGGGCGGGCCGCCCACGGCAGCCGCCCGAACGAAGGCGTCGATGCCATCGCCCACATGGGCCGCGTCCTGACCGCGCTAGAGCGCTACGCGGCCGACCTCGCGCAGCGGCCTCACCCTGCGCTGGTCACGCCGCCCTCGGTCCACGCCTCGACCATCGAGGGCGGGCGCGAGT
>CAZLBQ010000718.1:0-2761 GCA_964557745.1 uncultured Anaerolineales bacterium | reverse complement strand
CAACCGTATCCGCGACTTCTACCCCGAGATCATGGCCGCCAACCTGACCGTCCAGGGGATTCAGGCGCGCGGCGTCGGCCTGGCCGTGCCCGAGGTGGATCGCCACAAGACGATGACCACCGTCATCCTGGCCCGCATGTTGGAAGACGCCCCGGTGCGCCGCCAGGCCATCCAGGCTGCTAAGGCAGCGCTCGGCAAGGAGGAGCGCGTCGGCTTCCCCGCCGTGCTCGGCTTCCAGCGCCACGCCGAGGTCATCGCCGACTTCGAGCGCGCCCTGGGTGTGCCCGTGTTCGAGATTCCGACCCTCCCGCCCTCGGCGTCGGGCTTCCGCCTGTTCGAGGCCTTCCGCCATGCCCTCCTGCAGCGCGGCGTGCGTATTGTCATCGGCTCGCAGGGCGTGCGCGCCGAGACGGCTGATGGCCGCGTCATCGCCGTCGAGACCGAGGCATCGGCCCGCCTGGTGCGCCACAGCGCCCCGCGCTATGTCCTCGCCACGGGCGGCATCGCGGGCGGCGGCATCCGCGCTGAGTACAAGAGCGCTCCTAAGGAGATGGTCTTCGACCTGCCCGTCGCCGCCCCCGAAGACCGCAAAGACTGGTTCAACGCCAAGTTCCTGGCGCCGGGCGGCCAGCCCATCTTCCGCGCCGGGGTGATGGTCAACGACAACTTGCAGCCCGTCGACCGCGCCGGCGCGGTCGTCTACGAGAATGTTCGCGCCGCCGGCTCGACGCTGGCTCATTGGGACGCCTGGCGCGAACTGTCCCACGAAGGCGTTTGCCTCTCCACCGCCTGGAAAGCAGCGGCGGCATAAACAGAAAGCCACGCATATGACAGACCATCTTCCACCCGAAGCCTCGCTTGACCGCTGTATCAAATGCAACATTTGCGTTTCGTTTTGTCCGCCCGGTAATGTAAGCGACCTGTTCCCCGGCCCCAAGTACGCCGGTCCCCAGGCGGCGCGCTTCCGCCACGAGCGCCAGCCGTCGCCCGACGAGTCCGTCGACTACTGTAGCGGCTGCCGCGTCTGCAACATGGTCTGCCCGACCGGCGTCCACATCGCCGAGATCAACGCCCGCGCCCGCGCCAAGCTCTACGCCGACAAGGGCGGCGTGCCCATCCGCAACCGCATCCTGGGCCGCTCCGAACTGCTCGGCAAGCTGGGCAGCCCCATCGCCCCGCTGATGAACTTCGGCCTGGCCCTGCCGCCGGCGCGCTTTGTGGCCGAGAAGGTTATCGGCATCCACCGCCACGCCCCGCTGCCCAAGTTCTCCTTCGGTACCTTCCGTGGCTGGTACAAGGGTGTCCACCCGCCCTTCAAATCCGACCGCAAGGTCGTCTACTTCCACGGCTGCTCGACCAACTACTACGAGCCGCGCGTCGGCCAGGCCCTCGTCGCCGTCCTGGAGCACAACGGCATCGAGGTCATCGTCCCCGAGCAGAACTGCTGCGGTCTGCCCATGCTCTCCAACGGGGAGTTTGACGCCGCCCGCCGCTATCACGAGGGCAACGTCAGCAAGCTCATCAAGTACGTGCGTCAGGGCTACGACATCGTGGGCACGTCCACCAGTTGCACCCTCACCCTCAAGGACGAGGCGCCCGAGCTGCTGGATATGATGGATGAGGACACCCGCCTCGTCGCCCAGCACACCTACGACATCTTCGAGTACTTGCTGATGCTCTACGACCAGGGCGAGCTAAAGACGGACTTCCGCCCCATCAACCAGACCTTGCCCTACCACCCGCCGTGCCAGTTACGCGCCCACCGTATCGGCCGCCCGGCTAACGACATCCTGGCCCTCATCCCGGGCCTGACCATCCTGGAGAGCGAGGCCCTCTGCTGTGGCATCGCCGGCACCTACGGCGTCAAGGCCGAGAAGTACGACATTGCCATGCAGGTCGGCGCGCCGCTGTTTAGCTGGATCAACGGCCTGAAGCCGCCGCGCGCCGTCTGCGACAGCGAGACCTGCCGCTGGCAGATTACCCACGCCACCGACGTGCCGAGTGTCCACCCCATCGAACTCGTGCGCGAGGCCTACGGCGTATGATTGGTCTGGTGATCGTCTCGCACAGCCACCGCCTGGCGGAGGGCGTCAAAGAGTTGGCCCAGCAGATGGGGCCGAACGTTCCCATCGCCGCTGCCGGTGGCCTCGACGACGACACCATCGGCACCAGCTTCGAGCGCATCGCCCAGGCCCTGGACACCGTCGACAGCCCCGACGGCGTGCTGGTGCTCATGGACCTGGGCAGCGCCGTGCTGACCACCGAGACGGTGCTCGACATGCTCGACGAGGCGCGCCGCGCCCGCGTTCGCCTCAGCAACGCGCCCCTCGTCGAAGGCGCTGTCGCCGCTGCGACCGTGGCGGCGCTGGGCGAACCTCTCGCCGCCGTCGCCGCTGCGGCGCGCAGCGCGTTGAGCGCCCCCAAAGTGGAGACCGACGAGGCTGTCGCGCCGACCCCGCCCCCGGCGGTGGCGGCCGCGCCCTCGTCGGCCGTGCCCGAGTTGGTCCTGACCATCCCCAACCGCATCGGCCTGCACCTGCGCCCCGCCAAGGAGTTCGTCCAGGCGGTCGGGCGCTTCGACGCCGACGTGCGCGTCCGCAACCTCAGCCGCGACAAGGGGCTGGTCGACGGCAAGAGTATGTTCGGCTTGCTCGGCCTCAACGCCCGCTTGGGCGACCAGATTGGCGTCACCGCTAGCGGCCCCCAAGCCGCCGCGGCCCTGGCCGCCGTCCGTGAGTTGGTCGAGGCCGGCTTTGGCGAG
>CAZLBQ010000717.1:0-2770 GCA_964557745.1 uncultured Anaerolineales bacterium | reverse complement strand
AACGCGAGGACTGCCATGACGATTACTCGTCGCATGTGTCTAACCTCCCTGTGTGAACAATAGGTGAGCGAACAACGTGTCGAGTGAATGGCCTCTCAGTTCCACGCACTCGACCAAAACAACGATGCGCGATCTCCAGTATCAGCCTCCTTTCTTCGTGGCGTGCTGCCTCTTCAAGGCGTGCATCTAGGCAGACGCGCAGTCTTCTAGCCCTAAAAACGCTGAGGGGTTGACTGGAGATACGGGCCGGGCGGAGGAGTTTAGGAAAATGGGGGGGCGCGGCAGCGTTGTGAGAAGATTATTCACAGGTCTGCCACAGCATTTGACATCCTGAATCGCCTCCCCTATAATGAGGCCGCGTCGCGGGAGGCCCTCGCCGTCCCCCCCCTTGTTCCCCGGCGGGCCAGCCTGCCCACGACGACCCCCCTCAGGTGGGCGCCTTGTGCGTGGCGGCCGGGGCCCACCTGAGACTACACTATACAGAGACAAAAAGCGGGACGAGTCGCCGGACTCGTCCCGCTGCGCGTGGTAGCCTCTTAGGGTTTGGGCGTGGCGTTGGGCGCCGGCGACTTGGTTGGGTCGGCCGGCGGCGCCGAGGTCGGCTGGCTCGTCGGTGCAGTGGTCGGAGGCGCAGCCGTCGGTGGGACAGCCGTCGGCGGGACGGCAGTGGGCGGCACGGCGGTGGGCGGGACCGAGGTCGCCGTTGGGCGCGGGACGCGGGTCGGCGGGATGATCACCGTCGGGGCCGGCGTCACCGGCGTCGCCGTGGCCGTGGACTGTGGCAGCGGCGTGTTCGTCGGCGCGGCGGTCACGTTCGTTGGCGCAGCCGTGGGCGGGACCGTGGTCGGCGGGACGGCCGTCGGCTCGGGCGTGCGCGTCGCGGAGCGGCCGCCACTCGGCTGCACAATCTGCGGCGGACGCGGCGTCGCGGACGCGGCCTCGGCGACCGTTGGCGCAGTAGTCGGCGGCGCCTGGGTCGGCGGAACCTGAGCCGGCGGCTGCGTCGGCAGAACGACCACAATACCCGACACCGGGGTGGCCGTCGGCGGCGCGATGACGGGCGGCGGCAGGAGCGTCTTGGTCGGTAGGACGACGGGCGCTTCGGTCGCCGTGGGGCCCGATGCCTGTGGCCCACGCTGGGCCACGACGGGCGCGGTGGGCGGGGCGATGGTCGGCGCGGGGGACGTAGCAGTCGCCGTTGCCGCGGCAGCCGCAGCCGTTGTCGTCGGCGTACCGACGATCTGCTCGACGACCGAGCGCGTCTCGGCAGGCAGCTTGTCCTTGATCGTCCCGATAACCGCCTTCTCCTGGTCCTTCACCGTCTTGATTTGCGCTTCCAGGCGGTCGCGCTGCTCAGGCTGGACGACGTCCGCCAGGGTCTGCACGCTATCGGTATGGCGCGGCAGTTGGGCCAGGGCGCGGCTGGGGTCGCGGCCGGCGTCGACCGCTGCCTGGACCTCGCGCAGCCGCTCCTGGGCGAAGGCGATGTGCAGTTGGGCGCGCGCCTCCGGCGAGGGCGCCAGGGCCAGCTGTACCTGCTCTGTCGCCAGCTTGACGGGGTACAGCGCCTCGTCGGGCAGGCTGTTGGCGGCGGCGCGAGTGACGCCGACCAGGGTGCTGCTGACCAGGAACATGAGGGCGACGGCGGCGATAAACACCTGGCGCACGACGCCGCGTGGGGCGTGGAACAGGGCCACCAGCCCGGCCAGCGGCTTCCACAGCGGCTGGTCGGCGTGGCGGCGCGCCCGCGCCGTGTCTAGCAAGAGGCGCTCACCGTTGGCGCGGGCCGTCGCATTGGCGACGGGCGCCGGCGTGCGCTCGACGGTCTGGGCGGCGCGCAGCAGGGGTTCCAACTCGGCGCGGAAGGCGGGGTCGGCGGCGAGGATGGCCTCGACGCTCTCGCCCGCCCGCAGGCGCGCCACTGCGACATCCAGTTTCTCGGCCACCAGTGCGGCGCGCCGGGCGGAGACGGCGGCCATGAGCCGCGCGCGGCCCTCAGCCTGGGCGCGGGGCCGAGCGACACGCTGGCTCTCCATCGCCGCCTGGGCGGACAGGAGCATTGGCTCTAGCTCGGCGGCGAACTGCGGCGTGCGCGCCACTAGCATGGGGATGTCGGCGCGGCCCGCGCGTAGGTCGGCCAGAGCGGTGTCGAGGGCGACCTCGAACGCCTGGCGCTGCGCGGCGGCGGCCATGACTCGCTCCAGCCCGGCGGCCCTGGCCTGCGGTGCGGCAACGGGTTGCGGCGCAGCCGCGACGGCCTGGGCCATCTTGAGCCGGGGCGCGAGGGCTTCGGCGTGCTGGGGATAGCGGGCCAGGACGAGCCGCATAGGGTCGCCCGCTCGTACTTCCGCCAGGGCGCGATCCAGGACGGTGTCCAGGGTGCGCTGGCGCTCGGCGGCGGCCTGCAAGCGCGCCAGACCGGCCGCTTTGGCGGCGGGGGCCGGGTGCGGCATGGGCGCCGCGGTCACGGCGGCGGCGGCGCGGAGGCGCCCTCCCAGCGTGGCCGCATCCGGTCCCAACTCGGCCAGGACGGCGTCGACGGGCGTACCCGCCTGGACGCGCGCGAGGGCCTCGTCCAGGACGGTGAGTATGCGGCGGCGCTCGCCGACGGCGGCCAGGAGACGCGCGTAACCGACGGCCTGGGCTTCGAGCCGCGGCGTCGGTTCGGGGACATTCTCAATCGCCAGCGCGAGCTGCAGCAGGGGGCGCACCTCGGCGGCGTGGGGGTTGTCGGCCAGGGCCTCGTCCACCGTCGCGCCGCGTTGCAGCC
>CAZLBQ010000716.1:0-2781 GCA_964557745.1 uncultured Anaerolineales bacterium | reverse complement strand
AGGGGCGAGCCGAGGCCGCCGGTGCCAATGCACAGCACGCTGGCCGCCTTGAGCTTCTTCTGCCCCGCCAGCGCCACTTCCGGCATGATGAGGTGCCGCGAGTAGCGCTTAATCTCTTCATTAGACAGGGTGACACCCTGTGCGATGTCAGCCAGGTTGAGAGCCATACACCTCTTCCTCGTATAATTGCAGCAGCAGTTCAATCGCATCCTTGATCATGAAGCGGGCTTCTTCAAGCGTGCGGCCTTGCGTCACCGCCCCCGGCAACTCAGGCGCGCGCCATGATCCAGCCATCCTCGACCGGCTCATAGATAACGGTGTACTCGTGTCTCACACGACGTCTCCTTGCCTAGCCTAGCTCCACAGCCCCAGGCTGAGGTACTTCACTCCACCATCCGGCAGCAGGGTCACGACCACGCCATGCTCCAACTCGTGGGCGACCTTGAGCGCCGCATGGACCGCCGCGCCGGCCGAGAAGCCGACGAACAGCCCCTCCTCCCGCGCCAGGCGCTTGGTCATCTCCCACGCCTGCTCCGCCGTGACCGGGAAATCGCGGTCCACCAGCGACGGGTCGTAGATGGCGGGCACGATGGCCGTCTCCAGGTGCTTCAGGCCCTCGATGACCTCCAGCTCGTCGGCCGGGCCGACGGCTACCAGTTGGATGCTCGAGTCGAAGTCCTTGAGGCGGCGGCCCACGCCGGTGAAGGTACCCGTCGTGCCGAGACCGGCCACGAAGTGCGTCACGCGCCCCTCGGTCTGGGCCAGAATCTCAGCGCCCGTCGTGTCGTAGTGGGCGCGCCAGTTGGCCGGGTTGCTGTACTGGTCGGGGTAGAAGTAGAGGTGCGGCGCAGCGGCGACAATGTCGCGCACGCGCCGAATCGCGCCGTCCGAGCCTTCCAGTGGGTCCGACTCGATGAGTTCCGCGCCATAGGCCCGCACGATGGCCTTGCGCTCGGCGCTGACGTTGGCGGGCATGACGAGCGTGACAGGGTAACCCTTGGCCGCGCCGATCATGGCGTAGGCCACGCCCGTGTTGCCTGAGGTCGAGTCGATAATCGTCTTGTCCGGCGTCAGGACCCCGCTCCGCTCCGCGTCCTCAATCATGCGCAGCGCCGCGCGGTCCTTGACCGACCCGCCTGGGTTAAACCACTCTGCCTTGGCCCACACTTCCACACTTGACGGCAGGTCGGCTGTGATGGCTCGCAGGCGTAGAAGCGGGGTATTGCCTACCTGGTCTAGAAGGCTCGACCCGCGCCGCGAACGCGTCTCCGTTTCAAACTGTAATCCCAACATCGCCCTCTCCATCTGTCGCTACATCAGCCCCAGTCCCCAGTCATCCACTTCCATCATGTCCGGCGTCCACATCTCGTCGCCCAGGATGACACGCGACGCCCCGCCCGTCGTCTCAGCGGTCTTCGTACGCACCTGGTCGATGAGCCAGCCCGCCGCCGGGCAGAAGGGCGTCGTCATAATCATGGTGACGACGGTCTCGTCAGGGTTGAACTCAATGTTGCGAATCAGCCCCAGGTCGACGATGCTCATGCCAATCTCAGGGTCGATCACGTCGCGCAGCGCCTCGCGCAACTCGCTCTCACGGGCAATCAACTCCGGGTTGATGATGTGCTCAGTCATCTCTCTCTCCTTGTCTCAACGCGGCCTGTCCAGGGGGTTATGTATCCCTTAGACCCCCCCAGCGTGGCCCCTCTTACCTAACCCCGCCCCGCCGCGCGGTGATGACCCCCGTGTTGTAGCCAAGCCAGTGCATGCGGCCCATATGCCGCGCGTGCTCCACCTTGAGGCAGCGGTCCATGACCACCTGAACGCCACCGTCCTCGGCGATACGCGCCCCTTCCGGCGAGATGACGTTGTACTGGAGCCAGAGCGCCTTGGCGCCAATCTGGACCGCCTCGCGGGCGATGGCCGGCACGGCGTCTGGGGCGCGGAAGACATCCACCACATCCACTGCGAACGGGATGTCGAGCACGCTCGCGTAGCTCGTCTCGCCCAGGATGGTCTTCTCACGCGGGTTGACCGGCACGATGCGGTAGCCGTGGCGCTGCATGTAGTAGCCGACGAAGTGGCTGGCGCGCAGGACGTTGGGCGACAGGCCGACAATCGCAATCGTCTTCGCTGTGTGCAGAATCTCCTGGATGACGCGCGGGTCCTGGTAGCGCGCCACGTCGAACACTTCCGTTTTCTCCATCACCGCCCCACCTCCGCAACCGTTGCATCCGCCTGCTCCCGTGCTCCCCTGCCCCCCTGCTCCCCTGCGGCCTGCTGCTTGCCGCCTGCCGCATGCTGCCTGTCGCCTGCCGCCCGCAACCCTTGCTCCAGGTCCCAGATCAGGTCGGCCGCCGTCTCCAGGCCCACCGACAGCCGGATGGTGCCCGGCCCGATGCCCGCCGCCGCTAGTTCCTCGTCGCTCAACTGGCGGTGCGTCGTGCTGGCGGGGTGGATGACGAGGCTCTTGGCGTCGCCGACGTTCGCCAGGTGGCTCCACAGGCTCAACGCCTCGATGAAGCGCAGCCCCGCCTCCCGCCCGCCGCGTACCTCGAACGAGAACACCGCCCCCGCCCCGCGCGGCAGGTAGCGCTGGGCCAGGGCGTGGTACGGGCTACTCGGCAGGCCGGCGTAGCGGACGCCCTCCACCTGGGGATGGCCTTCGAGGAACTGGGCGATCTGGAGGGCGTTGTCGACGTGGCGGTCCAGACGTAGCGGCAGCGTCTCCAGGCCCAGCAGGAACAGGAAAGCGTTGAACGGACTCAGGCACGCGCCCAGGTC
>CAZLBQ010000715.1:0-2788 GCA_964557745.1 uncultured Anaerolineales bacterium | reverse complement strand
CAAACAGGCATGACCGGACGCCTGCTCATGATCGTGGCAGGGGTCCTGGCGGTGGGGACGGTGGGCTGGCTGCTGGTCGCCCAGCCGACGGCGGGCGGAGCGCTGCTGTGCCTCGTCCCGGCGGCGGTCGTGGTCGTAGCCCTCATCCTGGGCGGCATGTACCTCAACCGCCAGGGTGTCGTCGAGCAGGCCCAGACGAAGACGTTCGAGCAGGAGTGGCAGTGGCGCGAGGCCGAGCGCCAGGCGCGGCTGTACGTCGCCGAGCGCCTGGAGCAGGCGGCGGCCCGCCTCAGCGCTGGCGAGGCGGCTCCCCGCCCCTTCCTGGCCGACCTGCGCGGGCTGGCCGAGCGGCTGCGCCGCCCCGGCTATGAGCAGGGCGTCCCACCGGCCATCAGTGAGGACAAGTTCATGGCCCTCAAGAGCATCGACGCCGGGCTGATGGCGCAGGCCGACCAGCTTGACCAGCAGACCGACCGCTACCTGGCGGGCGACCAGGCGGCGCTCGAAACGGGCCTGGGCCAGGTGCGCCAGATGGTGGACCGCCGCACCGAGGTCTTGCTGGGCGGGACACAGCTCAAGACGGCGCGCGAGGTACTGGCGGGCGGGCCGGTCGGGACGGGCGTGCGCGGCAGTGTCGCGGACCTCAAGCTCAATGACGCCGTCAGCGCGGGCGGCGCGGACTACTCGGTGACGGGCCGGCTGCTGTTCAACAATCGGGGCGTCCAGTGGAGCCGCTACCAACTGCGCGCCGGGGCCACCGAGCGCTGGCTGCTCGTCCTCAACGGCGGCGTCGACACCTACTGGCTCACGGCGCGCCAGGTCCCCAACGCCCTGTTCAGCCCCAGCGGCTGGAGCGCCGACGAGGGCTACACGCTACGCGATCAAGGTACCGCCGAGGCCGCCCTGGAAGGCATGGGTGGCGAGCGGCGCGGCCTGCTCATCGACTATCGCCGCTTTAGCGGCCCTGAAGATACCATCCTGTGGGCCGAGCGCTGGCCCGAAGGCCAGACTTTCGCCTTCAACGGTGAGCGCGTCGGCAAATACGAGCTCGAAGTGTATCAGCAGAAGGCATCCTAAGGAGGGCTGACATGGCTATTCTTGACCGCATTAGCACCATTCTACGCGCGAATCTCAACGATCTGCTGGACAAGGCGGAAGACCCGGAGAAGATGCTGGAGCAGATCCTGCGCGACATGCAGAGCGCCATCGGCGACACGCGCGGCCAGGTGGCCGAGATGATCGCCCAGCAGCGCATGATCGAGTCGGATGTCCAGCGCAGCAGCCAGTTGCGCGACGAGTGGGACGCCAAGGCCCGCGCCGCCGTGCAGCAGAACCGCGACGACCTGGCGCGCGAGGCGTTGCGCCGCAAGGCCGACTACCAGAAGAACGTGGAGCTGTACCAGCAGCAGCTCGACACGCAGCAGGCCCTCGTTCAGAAGATGAAGGACGACCTGACCAAGCTGGAAGTGAAGTACGACGACGCGCTGCGCAAGCGCGACGAGTTGATCGCGCGCAGCCGCCGCGCCCAGGCGCAGCAGCGTGTCCTGGAGCAGTCGCAGCAGTTCGACGTAGCCGACCCGACCTCCGAGTTGTCGCGCATGGAGGATAAGATTCGCGGCCAGGAGGCGCGGGCCAGCGCGATGGAGGACATGACCAAGAGCACGCTCGACGCCCAGTTCGAGGAGTTGGAGAAGGACGGCGGCGTCGAGGACGAGCTGGCGCGCATGAAACAGGAGATGGCGGCCGGCGACACGAAGAAGGGGGCCGCCAAGAGCGACAAGGGCGACAAGGGCGGCGACAAGGGCGGCGAGGCCGAAGCCTACCCGTCGTAAGGGCCGGGATAGAACCTGGATGAGCAGAATGAACAGGATTGAATTCTCACATTCAATCCTGTTCCTTTTGTTGACGGTCCCCCTGAACGGAGTGAGGGGTCTGCTCCGGAAATGCTGGCAGAGCAGAGGCCTCACTCCATTCGGCTTGCCGACTAAAGTCGGCGCTACACTGTCAGACGGCCTTCCGTGTTCCACAACGTTCCTGTGTGGATAACACCTAGTCGCCGCTGACGGGGCCCGGGCGGCCGCCGGGGCGCTGGGCGCGCCGCCACAACCACACCAGCCCCAGGATGAGGGCGACGGGGAACAGCAGCGGCAGCCCGACCACGACCGTCCAGATGGCGGCGTCGACGAGGCGGCGGAACAGGCCCGTCGACACCTGGGACGCGTCTTTGAACGTCTCGCCTGGGTTCCAGCCTGCGACGGGCGTCGGCGTGGGCGTCGGGGTCGGCGTCGGGGTCGGCTGGCGCAGGCGAATATCGACGGTGATGGTGGAGTAGGTGGCGCGGTTCTTGGTGAACTCGCGCCGCCCCTTGATTTCCTCGATCTGGCGCTGGACCTCGGTCAACTGCTGGTTGACGCGCATCGCCTCCTCGACCGTCTTGGCCTGGTCCAGGAAGCCCCGGATGCGCGCCTCCGTCGCTTCCAGGTTGCGCTGCCGCGACTCCATGTCGATGAGCTGGTCGGTCACGTCCTGGCTGGACACCTGGCGCGCGTCCACCATCGCGCCGGGCAGCTCACTCAGCCGCTTCATGGCCTCCTCGAACGTCCCAATCGGCACCCGCAACACAACCGTCGCCGTCCGCCGCGCGCCGCTCTCCGATGTCCGCATATCGAGGATGAAGCCGCCCACCGTCGTCGCCATAGACACCACCTGGTCCAGGGCGTGGTCCACGTCGTCGGCGCTGATCTGGACCTGGGCTGTCCGGATAATGTCGCGGTCGAGTTGGGCAGCG
>CAZLBQ010000714.1:0-2789 GCA_964557745.1 uncultured Anaerolineales bacterium | reverse complement strand
GGCGCACGGTGGGCGCCGGTGTCCTCACCCAGGTCCTCGAATAACGATTGACGATTGGCGATTGGCGATTTACGATTTACGAAGGAGGGTTGACCGGCTAGGTCAATCTGAAATCGTCAATCGTAAATCGTCAATTTGAAGGGGTGATGTATGGCGAAGAAAGCCAACCGCGTGGTGATTACGCTGGCTTGCACCAAGTGCCAGGAGCGCAACTACACCACCGAGAAGAACCGTAAGAATGACCAGGCGCGGCTCGAGCTAAAGAAGTACTGCCCGCGCTGCCGGGAGCATCAGCCGCATCGCGAGACGCGCTAGCGCCTGACGGGAGGAATCGTGAGCGTATCAGAGGTCAAGCGCCCCGACGAGGATAGCTTACTGCAGCGGGTACGGCAGTACTTCCGGGAGACACGCGCGGAACTCCGCAAAGTCATCTGGCCGACGCGCGATCAGACCACCAACCTGACCACCATTGTGCTGGTCGTCCTGGTGCTGATGTCGCTACTGCTGGGCGGCATCGACGCGGTCATTGCCGCCGTTTTCCAGTATATCCTCCGTTAGGCGCGGGCTGGCGATAAGGACGAGAGGCGTTAGTTATGGAACAGACCACCCCGACCAACGAGGCGGAGAAGTCGGAAAAGGCCTGGTACGTTCTCCACACCTATTCGGGGTACGAGAAGAAGGTCAAGCGCAACCTGGAGCGCCAGATCGAGGATCGAGGTTTGCAGGATCAGATCTTCCAGGTTGTCGTGCCCACCGAAGAGGAAGTGGACATCAAGGACGGCCAGCGCCGCATCGTCGAGCGCAAAATCTTTCCCGGCTACGTCCTTGTCCAGATGATTATGGACGATGAGACCTGGTTCCTGGTTCGCAACACGCCAGGCGTCACGGGTTTCGTCGGGTCGGGGACGCGGCCCGTCCCGCTGCCCCAACCAGAAGTCGATAAGATCATGAAGCGCATGCACGCCGAGGCGCCGAAGGTCCGCGTGACCTTCCATCCCGGCCAGAAGGTGCGCATCATCGATGGCCCGTTTACCGATTTCAACGGCGTAGTGGAGGAAGTCGACGGCGAGCGCGGCAAGGTCCGCCTGACCGTCTCCTTCTTCAACCGCGACACGCCCGTCGAACTCGATTTCTTGCAGGTCGAGAAGATTTAGGTTGCAGGTTGCAGATTGAAAGTTTCGGTTAGCGTAAACCTTCAACCTTCAACTTACAACCTGTAACCCAACACTACACGAGGGAGCCTCCCGCGAGGCGAATCCACACCTCGGTAGAGAAGAGGCAACTATGGCTGCGAAAGTCAAAGCGGTTGTCAAGCTCCAGCTCCCCGCGGGCAAGGCCACCCCGGCCCCGCCCGTCGGCACGGCGCTTGGCCCGCACGGGATCAACATCCCGCAGTTCGTCAAAGACTACAATGCGCGCACGGCGGCCAACGTCGGCATGACGATCCCGGTCGAGATCACGATTATGACCGACCGCTCGTTCACCTTCGTGCTCAAGACGCCGCCCGCCCCGGCCCTGCTCAAGCAGGCGGCTAACGTCCAGAAGGGCGCCGCCAAGCCCAAGAGCGAGAAGTCGGGCAAGGTAACGCGCGCGCAGATCGCCGAGATCGCCAAGGCCAAAATGCCGGACCTCAACGCCGTGGACCTGGAAGGCGCCGTCAAGATGATTGAAGGCACCGCCCGCTCCATGGGGCTTGAGGTGGTGGACTAAGGAGGGACAACATGGCTACCAATCACGGCAAGAAGTTCGAAGCCGCCAAGGCCAAGGTGGACCGCACCCACGTCTACAATCCGGACGAGGCCATCAAGCTGGCGAAGGAACTGTCGTTTACCAAGTTCGATGAGACGGTCGAAGTCCACATCCGCCTGGGCGTGGACCCGCGCCACGCCGACCAGCAGGTGCGCGGTGTCGTCGTCCTGCCCCACGGCACGGGCCGCACCGTCCGCATCGCCGTCTTCGCCGAAGGCGACGCGGCGCGCGCGGCTGAGGAAGCCGGGGCTGACATCGTGGGCGCCGACGACCTGATCAAGCGCGTGTCGGACGGCTTCTCCGACTTTGACGTCGCCATTGCCACCCCCAACATGATGGGGAAGGTCGGCCGCCTGGGTAAGATTCTCGGCCCGCGCGGCTTGATGCCCAACCCTAAGTCGGGCACGGTGGTCGGGGCCGATGACCTGGGCCGCGTCATCCACGAGGCGCGGGCTGGCCGCGTCGAGTTCAAGCTAGACAAGACGGCCAACCTGCACGTGCCCATTGGCAAGCGCAGCTTTGACGAGCAAAAGCTCCACGACAACCTGGCGGCGCTGGTCGAGGCCATCAACCGCGCCAAGCCCAGCGGGGCGAAGGGCGTCTACATCAAGAACATGACGCTGACGACGACCATGGGTCCGGGCATCAAGCTCGACCTGGGTACCGCCGCCACCCTCAAGACCGCGTAATCACCACAGCAAGCATTCACTGAGCGTCCCCGCCTTCGACGAGAAGACGGGGACGTTTTGTTGTCGGAGTGATTGACCCCAGTAGAGCCTGGCCTATAATAGTGGCGGTCGTCGTGAGTGAAGCGAGGAGTACATGCCGATGGTGAGCGACGAAGTCTTGGCGGAGATGACGCGCCGGCTGGTGCAACAGTTCCAGCCTGAGCAGATCATCCTGTTTGGCTCGCACGCCTGGGGGCAGCCGACCTTATGAACGAAGCGAAACGCCAACTCGTCCGGAATTGGCTCACCAAGGCCCAGGTAGCACCCCACCGTTACTCGACACCGCTTGGGTAGACACGGCTACTCTCCTGA
>CAZLBQ010000713.1:0-2809 GCA_964557745.1 uncultured Anaerolineales bacterium | reverse complement strand
ACCTGATGACCGACCGGGTAAGGTCTTCCGGTTCAGTCTACACGCCTAGCTCTTGTTCTAGGAATTTGAGCAACTCTAGCAAGCTCCACGAGTGACCAGGCACCACATTGGTCTCATAGCCTACATGTACATGATGTGGAAAGCCGGCCAGGCCAGGGTGGTGAGGTGTGTTGTCCCAACGGCGAATAAGCGTTGACCTGGACGCATCCATCCATTGGTAGTGATAGTCTACGACAACCACGTCATCTCCATCTACCATGCAGTACTCGGCAGCCTCCAGGTAGTCGCCATTGACGAGTGTTGCACGAATGCGGATGTAACTAGAGTCGGTGCTCCCCCGTGACCTGACGATGTCAAAGTGGGCTATGGCTGGACTGCCGACAAGGGCCAGTTGGATTGAGGACAAATAGGCTACGATATCAGCCACGAGTGGTATCGCCACGGAGAATCTGGAGATGAGCAATGAGGCGCTGCCTCATCTTGCAGAAAACGCTCCACTCCATGAACTCTGCCGAGTCCTCAAGTTGCCCCGC
Organism: uncultured Anaerolineales bacterium; assembly: GCA_964557745.1. GTDB lineage: Bacteria > Chloroflexota > Anaerolineae > Epilineales > JAHCIE01 > JAHCIE01. Next base: position 2,276 of record CAZLBQ010000713.1, on the reverse strand, counting down.
CTGGTACTGCCGCCAGAAGTCATCTGAGGTCATGCCATAGCGAGCCTCATACTCCGCCAGATCGTGCTCGATACCCGCCAGGTCTGCTTCGTCGCGGGCAATCTGCCGCTCGATAATCTTCCGCACGGCGTTGTCAAGAAACGCGTCGTGATAGCCTGCCTCGTAAAACTCTCTCAGCCGTTCAATGTCCTCTACAGCCTGCATCGTCATCTCGAACTCCTCATCGGCGTTCATCCACCTTCATCCGCGGTTCCACCGGCCGCCCACGCCCGCAGCCGGCGCGCCGCCTCCTCCAGCGTCTCGACCCGCTTGCAGAACGCAAAGCGCACCAGATGCTGGCCCAGCACGCGGTGCCCCTCAGAGTAGAACGCTGTGGGAGGGATGGGCGTCACGCCCGCGTCAACCGTCAGCGCACGGCAGAAGGCCACGTCGTCCGCATAGGGCAGGTGGCGGATGTCGGCCAGCGCGAAGTACGTCCCCTGCGGCACGAAGGCCGGTAGCCCGGCGTCTCGCAGCGCCGACAGCAGCACCTCGCGGCGAGCGGTATACTCGCGGCCCAACTGGGCGAAGTAGCCCTGCGCTTCGGCCGCCGCGTAGGCCGCAGCGATACCCGCCTGGAGCGGGGCCGCCGAGCAGAACACGATGAACTGGTGCGTCCCCCGCGTCGCCGTGTTCAACTCCGGCGGCGCGATGACCCAGCCGATCTTCCACCCCGTCAGGCTAAACGTCTTCCCCGCGCTCGACACCGTCAACGTCCGCTCCCACATCCCCGGCAGCGTCGCCATTGAGATGTGCTGCGCCCCGTCGTACGTCAGGTACTCGTAGACCTCGTCGCTCAGGCACAGCGCGTTCCACCGCTGGCACAGCCCCGCGATGTGCTCCAACTCGGCGCGCGTGAACACCTTGCCCGTCGGGTTGTGGGGCGTGTTGACCAGGACCAGCTTCGTCCTGTCGCCGAAGGCGGCTTCCAGTTCGGCGGCGTCGTACCACCACTCCGCGTGGTCGGCGTCGGGCTGGCGCAGCGGGACGTAGCGCGGCACGCCGCCCGCGAACGTGATGGACGGCACATACGAGTCGTAGAACGGCTCAAAGACGACGACCTCGTCCCCCGGGTCGACCAGCCCCAGGATGGACGCAAAGATGGCCTCCGTCGCCCCCGACGTCACGGCGATGTCGCGTTGGGGGTCCAGGTGGCGGGCCAGCCGCGGGCTGTAGTGCGCGGCCAACGCCTGGCGCAGGGCGGGCGCGCCGTGGGCGATGGCGTATTGGTTGACGTCCTCGGCGATGGCGTCCTGCGCCGCGCACTTCACCCACTCGGGCCCAGGGAAGTCGGGAAAGCCCTGGCCGAGGTTGACGGCAGCGTGCCGGACGGCCAGGGCGCTCATCTCCGAGAAGACAGACACGCCGGTCCCGGCCAGCCGTCGCGCGAGAGGGGAGGAGGAGAGGCTCATGCGAGAGATGCCTTTCGTCCAGTGGGGAGAAGACCTGGGAAGACGTAGGAAGGCGGGGAAGGCATGGGAAGGCTCCTTTCTTCCTATGGCTTCCTACGCCTTCCTACACCTTCCCATCCTTCCCATCCTTCCTATGTGCCTTCCGGCGGCGCGGGCCAGGGCAGGCCCTCTTCGAACACGCGGCCCACCCGCACCAGCGTCGCCTCGTCCCACCAGCGCCCGACCAGTTGGACGCCCACGGGCAGCCCCTCGGCGCTGATGCCGCTGGGCAGCGACAGCACCGGCAGGCCCGTCAGGTTGAAGGGACGCGTGTAGCGAGCGATGGCCTCCCGCGTGCTCACCCGCTGGCCGTCGATGGTCACCTCGCTCACGCCCATCGGCGGCGCCGGGATGGCGCAGCCCGGCGCGATGAACACGTCGGCCTGCTCGAACAGCGTCTTGAAGTCGCGGTTCAGTTGGGCGCGCACGCGGACCGCCCGCGCGTAGGCCAGGCCCGTGACCTCGAAGCCCAGTTGCAGGCGCTGGCCGACGTCCGGGCGGAAGTCCTCCAGGTGATGCTTCAGGCGCTCCTCGTGGAAGGCCGTCGCCTCGGCGTTGAGGATGTCCAGCGCCGCCGCGTTGGCCTCGGCCAGGCGCGGCACGCTGACCTCGACGATGCTCGCCCCCGCGTGCTCCAGCGTGTCCAGCGTCGCCTGGACACCCCGCAACACGTCAGGGTGGGCATTACGCAGAGCATACGCCGGGTCCACCGCCACCGTCAGCCCCCGCACCCCCCGGTCCATGTCCGCCACGAGATGCGGCACGGGTTCGTCGGCGCTCGCCGGG
>CAZLBQ010000712.1:0-2812 GCA_964557745.1 uncultured Anaerolineales bacterium | reverse complement strand
TGAGCATGATGGTCGTGATGACCTCGTGCGCCCCCGTCCGCGCCTTCAGGTAGCCGGGAATAGCGCCCCAGACCGCCCCACCCAGCGCCCCGCCCGCCAGGGCGACCAGCAGGTGGATGACCGGGGGCAGGCCGAGCGCGAAGCCAATCCACGCCCCCGACACCGCGCCCAGGTAAAACTGGCCTTCGGCGCCGATGTTGAACAGGCCGCCCTTGAAGGCGAACGCCACCGACAGGCCCGACAAGATGTAGGGGATGGTTGCCACCAGCGTCTCGGAGAAGCCCCGCTCCTTGAGGAACGCACCCTCAATCAGCCCGCCGTAGGCGTCCAGGACGTGCTGGGTCGCCTGACCCGGGTTGGCGAGGCCGCCGCTGGTGAACCAGATGACGAGCGCGCCGAGCACGAGCGCCGTGATGACGGCCAGGACGGGCACCAGCAACCCGCGCAGGGCGCGTTGCAGTGCGCTGCTGCCAGGGGACTGCGGGGCCTGGGCCGCGATGGGTTTGGCTGCCTCCGCCATAGAGTCTCCGATCTGCCCGTCAGGCCGCGCGGACGATCGCGCCGGCCGTCACCTGGAACCGCGCCGCCTGGGCTTGCAGCGCCTCGCCAAAGTCCGACCAGTCCGTGGCCGTCGCCAGGGTCTGCTCGTGCTGCGCCATGCGCTGGGCGACATACGCCCGGCGTGGCGCATCCAGTTCGCTCATCACGTCGTCGAGCAGCAGGACGGGCCACTCGCCCGTCGCGTCGCGCATCGCCTCGGTCTCGGCCAGCTTGAGAGCCAGGGCCGCCGTCCGCTGCTGGCCGCGCGAGCCGTACAGGTGCAGGTCCATCGGCCCGGCGAAGAGTTGGAAGTCGTCGCGGTGCGGCCCGACCAGCGTCGCCCCCCGCGCTACCTCGGCCGCCGCCCGGCTTGCCAGGCGGGCGCGGAACGTTGCCTGGCTCGTCGTCAGGTCCAGCGCGTCCTGGCTCAACAGCGCCTGGGCCGCCTGGGGCGCGCTGCGCTCCGTCGCGCGGTCGCTCAGGCTGAACAGGGCGCTGGGGCGGTAGACGACGCGTAGCGGGTCGCGACCGCCGGTGAGGTCCTGGTGGACCGGGCCGCCGCGCTGTTCGAGCCGCCGCAGCAGGGCATGGCGGCGCACCGTGATGAGCGCGCCGTACTCGACCAGGACATCATCCCACACGCCCAGTTCGTCGCGGCGCGCCACGCCATCCTGGATGCGGCGCAGCAGGCTGTTGCGCTGGGCCAGGGCCTTGCGGTACTGGCCGAGGGCGTGGCAGTAGCGCGGGTCGATCTGGCACAGGGTCACGTCCAGGTAGTGGCGGCGCAGGCTGGGGCCGCCCGCCACCAGGGCGATGTCGTCGGGCGTAAAGAGGACGACGTTCAACGTCCCCAGCAGGTCCAGGGCGCGGCGGGCGACGCCGTCGATCTTGACCCGCTTTTCGAGCCGCCCACTGTCGCCCGCGTCGGGCGGCTTGACGACGACAATCTCGATGTGGGCGCGGCTGTCGGCCTTGACCACGTCGCCGGCCACACGGCTAAATGGCAACGGCTCCTCGCCCGCGTCCCAGTGGATCAACTCGCGGTCGGAGCCGGTGCGCGGCGAGCGGCTGGTCGCCAGGTAGTAGACGGCTTCGAGCAGGGCCGTCTTGCCCTGGGCGTTATCGCCCACCAGGAGGCTGACGCCCCCGGCCAGGTCCAGCTCCAGCCGGCGATAGGTGCGGAAGTTGGTCAGGCCGAGGTGCGTCAGGCGCATGATACGCAGGTTACAAGTTGCACGTTGCAGGTTACAAGTTAAGAGCCAGAGGAACCTTCAACCTGTAACTTGCCACCTGCAACCCTCAGCCGCCGTTGAGCCAGCGGAAGCGGTCCCAGAAGTAGGTGCTGTCCTCGTCGCCATGCAGCAGGCGGCGCGTGCGCTCCCACTCGGCGTGGCGACGGAGATAGGCGTGGTCGACGTAGGCATCCGGCTCGTCGCAGCCCGCCGGGTCGAGGGCCTTCTGCTCCTCGGCGTACTAGGCGGCCATCTTCTCCGCCAGCGCCAGCGCGACGGCGAACTCGTCGCGGTGCTCGTGCTCGCTACACGCCCAGCGCAGCCCCTCGATGAGGCGGGGCCAACGCGGCGCTTGCTCCGGCGGCCACAGCCGCTCGACGGCGTCCAGGACGACATCGGGCTGCCACGCGGGGTCACTGGCCGCGTGGCGATTCAGTTGGTGACGGAGGTACGACGTGTAGGCGTCGTACCAGATATTGGTCTCTTCCATAGTCTGTATAATACGAGCCGGGCAAGCGGTTGTCAAACGCTGAAACGACCATAGACGAAAGACGATGGACGATTGCCAATCGGTTTGCTTCTATTCGCTACGAGGCGCTAGCCCATCGTCAATCGTCAATCGTCGATTCCCCTTCGCATGGCGACGACGCGCGCGCCGAGCAGGCGGAGGAGGCGCCCCGCGAGCAGCTTGGCCCGGATGGCCCACGGCGCGTCGCGCAGGCCGATCTCGACAAAGCCGAACTTGCGGTAGTAGGGGGCGCGTGTGTCCCGACACAGCAGGTAGAGCGGCTCCTCCGTCTGGTCCATCAGGGCGTGGATGAGCGCCGCGCCCACACCCTTCTCCCGCCACTCGGGGACCACGACCAGGCTGCCCAACTCGCTCGCCCCGAGCAGCGGCTTGATCTGCCCGATGCCGACGACGCGCCCGCCCTCGTCTGCAGCGACGAGGAAGTTCTGCCAGTGCAGGCTCGTCGGTTCTAGCCGCTCCCGCCGCACCAGGGTGCGGATGTTCGCGGCGTCGGCGGCGGTCCCCCGGCGTA
>CAZLBQ010000711.1:0-2826 GCA_964557745.1 uncultured Anaerolineales bacterium | reverse complement strand
CCCTTCCAATGACATGTTCTGCGTGACATCCAGCGAGCGGTTCACGCCGCTGACCACCCCCACCGTGACGCTGCCCCGAAACTGGCCCAGCGGACTGCCGATGGCGACGACGGTCTCGCCCTCCTGGAGGGCGGTCGAGTCGCCCAACTCGGCGAACGCCGGCGCGGCGCCGTCGACGCGCAGCACGGCCAGGTCGTTGTACGGGTCCGTTCCGATGAGGATGGCCGGGTTAGGCGCCTTGGTTCCATCGGCGTAGACGACCTCGAGCTTGGCCGCCTTGTCCACGACGTGGAAGTTGGTCACGATATGGCCCTGGGCATCGATGATGACGCCCGACCCCGACGCCTTCAGTTCTTGCTGGCGGAAGAAGGGGCTGAAGCCAAACGGCGACATCCCCTGCGGCGCTCCCGCCTGGGGCTGGAGCGTATTGACGACGGTCACGACGGCGGGCTTGACGCGCCGCACCGCGTCGATGACCGCCGAGTCTTGCTTGACCGACACGGTCTGGGGCAGCGGCGCGGGGGTCGCCTGGGCAGCCAGTTCGCGGCGGGCCAGGGCGTAACCGCCGCCCGCGCCCAGCCCTGCGCTCAGGGCCACGATAAACACCAGCCCGACCAGGGTCAGGCAGGCCCGCCACCACGAGCGGCGGGGCGGAGCGGGCGGCGGCGGCTGGGGAAACGGCTCAAACGAGTAGGTCACGGTCTATCCTCACCAGAGGCTTCCGAAGCCATGGCGACTTCGGAAGCCGAAATCATAGATACCCTCTGAGTACGTTCTACGGGGCGCCACTGAGAACCGGCTGAGAATCAGCTTAGAAGTGAGTGAGAATCCTAACGCACCGTGCCCAGCAGATGTTGGATGGCTCGCTCCAACTGTGGGTCGCGGCCGGCGGTGCGGTCGTCAGCGGTGCGCGGGATGTAGATGTCGGGCGCGATACCTTGGCCGTGCACCCACGTTCCTTTGGGCGTCAGCCAGCGCGCAATGGTCAGGCGCACTCCGCCCTGGTCGTTGGCGAGTTGGTGCCAGTCCTGGACTGTCCCCTTGCCAAATGTCGTCTCGCCCACCAGTGTCCCGCGCCCGCGATCCTTGATGGCGCCGGCCACGATCTCCGACGCGCTCGCGCTGCCCTTGTCAATGAGCACGACCAGCGGCGCCCGCGTCGCCAGGCCATTGGGCCGCGCCGTGTACGTCTGCCGCTTGCCCTCCGCGTCCTCTTCCAGCATCACTACCCCGTCGCCGATGAACTGGCTGACAATATCAATGGCGGCGAACAGGCTGCCACCCGGATTACCGCGCAGGTCGAGAATCAGGCCCTTAGGGTTGGGGGCCATCGCCAGGCGCAGGGCGTCGCGCATATCGGCTGCCGAGCGCGGGCCGAAGTTTGCCAGCTTGATGCCCATGATGCCCGCCTCGCGGGCGTAGTCGGGCATCTCGAGGCTGTCGACGTTGCGCGTCTGGATGCGCGCCCGCGTGATGCTGACCTCCAGGGTCTCGGGTGTCCCGCTCCGCTGAACGCTGACGCGCACCGTCGTCCCGGCCGACCCGCGCACCAGTCCGCCAATGTCCGTCACCGACATGCCCGCCAGGCTCTTGTCGTCAATGCGCACAATCACGTCGCCCGGCCGCAGCCCGGCCTTCTCGGCCGGCGAGCCGCTAATGGGCGCGATGATGACAATGCGCCCGTCCTTCTCCGCGACTTCAATGCCGATACCCTCATACTGCCCCGACAAGTCGTCATTCAGACGGCGAAACTCTTCCGGGTCGTTGTAACCACTGAAGGGGTCGTCCAGCGTCCGCACCATGCCGCGAAGCGCACCCTGCACCAGCTTCACGTCGTCGATGGGGCGGTTAAGGTACTCGGCGTGGATGAGCGTCCACGCCTCGCGCAACGCGCCAAAGGCCGCCTCGACTTGCGGCTCGGTGGCCGTCGGGAGCGTCGCGTTGCGTGTCGGCTGGGGTGTCACAGCCCGCTCGGTGGGCGTCGGGAAGGGGGTAAAGGTCGGCGGGAGTGTAGCGCTAGGGACCGGGGTCGGCGATGGGGTCGCGCTGGGGGGCGGCGGGGTCAGCGTCGGCTGGAGGGCGACCTGAGGCTCCACAGCGCGCGCCCCGCGCAGCCAGGGGAGCGGGGCCACCGAGCCGACGACATAGCCCGCGCCAAACAGCGCCACACCGACCAGCAACGCCACCCCACTCACACACGTCCATCTCAGCCACCGATCCATCGCGTCTCTCCCACTCTAGGTCTGCTTCCCCGACCGACTCGATCTCCGCACCCGTGAGGCGCGGCTGGCCTTCGTCGTCGCGCCCGCCCCGACCGGCGCGGGCAGGGCAGACGGTGTCGGCGCGGCCGGGGCCGGCGTCGTTTCCTTCTCTGCCTTGTCCCTGTGCTCGTCTGCCGTCGGCGGTGCGACGTCGGTCGTCGCTTCGGGCTGGCGTTCCGGCTCCTCAGCCGTAGGCGTTGCTGGCGCGGAGGCTTCACGCGGCTCAGCCTGCGGCGCAGGCGGATGCAGCGCCAGGTCTTCAAGGTCGTCCAGGACGGCGGCCAGGTCGTCTGGAGTGTTCAGCTCGACCCACACGTTCACGACCTTGTGCGTCTCCTGCGACACCTTGAAGGCGCGCCCGCCGCGCGCAGTCTGCGTTGTACCTTCGTCGGCCAGGCGCGTCACCTGGTAGCGTACGCGCCCGGCGCGGTCGATCCAGACCTGGCGGGGCGAGCCTTCGGCCAGCGAGCCGCTGACAACGCCACCGCCATCCTCACCCGCCGCGCCATTCCGCTCGCCGCCGTCCTCGACCGACACGTCGTACCCCCGGTCCTCCAGCGCCTGC
>CAZLBQ010000710.1:0-2842 GCA_964557745.1 uncultured Anaerolineales bacterium | reverse complement strand
GGTGACGGGCATGGTGTTCAACGACGGCAACGGCAACGGCGTCAAGGACCCCAGCGAGGGCGGCCTGCCCGGCGTCACCGTGCGCCTCTACGCCCCCGGCCCTGACGGCGTCCTCGGCACGCCCGACGATGTCCTGACGGCGACGACCACCACCGATCTGATGGGGACCTACAGCTTCCCGAATGTGCCGCCCGGCATCTACCGCGTGGCCGAGACCGACCCGGTCGGCTACTCCAGCACCACGCCCAACACCGTGCCCATCAACGTGACGGCGGGCGGCACGGTGACGGTGAACTTCGGCGACCAACTCACGCCAGCCAGCCCGACGCCGACGCCGACGACGGCGCCGGTCGTGGCGGCCATCGCGGGCACGGTGTTCACCGACCTCAACGGCGACGGCGTGCAGGACCCGAGCGAGCCGGGCCTCAGCGGTGTGAGTGTCCAACTCATCAACCCGACCACCGGGACGCTGGTGCAGGCGACGACGACGAACGGGACGGGCGGCTATCAGTTCTCGAACCTGACGCCTGGCCCGTACATCGTGCGCGAGCTGGACCCGGCGGGCTATGTCAGCACGACGCCCAACACCGTGCCGACGACGGCCCCGGCCAACGGGACGGCGACGGTGAACTTCGGCGACCAGCCGCTGGGCACGGTCAGTGGCGTCGTCTTCAACGACCTCAACGGCGACGCCATGCAGGACCCGAGCGAGCCGGGCCTCAGCGGTGTGACGGTCCAGCTCATCAACCCTACCACCGGGACGCCAGTGGCGACGACCACCACGAACGCCAACGGGACCTACCAGTTCACGGGTGTCACCCCCGGCCCGTACATCGTGCGGGAGACGGACCCGGTCGGCTACACCAGCACGACCCCCAACAGCGTGCCCGTCAGTGTCGCCCCGGCTGGCGCCGCCGTCGCCAACTTCGGCGACCAGCCGATCGGCCGCATCAGCGGGACCGTCTTCAACGACCTCAACAGCAACGGCAGCCAGGACATCGGTGAGCCGGGCCTCAGCGGCGTGACGGTCAAGGTCTTCACCGCCGGCCCCGACGGCCTGCTCGGCACCCCCGACGACACGCTGTACGCGACGACGACGACGGACGGCACGGGCGCCTACCTGGTCACGGGTGTCGCGGCCGGTAGCTACCTGGTCCAGGAGACCGACCCGCTCGGCTTCACCAGCACCACCCCCAACAGCGTGCCGGTCAGCGTCCCGGCCGGGGGCGCGGGCCACGCCCTCTTCGGCGACGTCGCCGTCGGCTCCGTCGTCGGCCGTGTGACCAACGACTTCAACGGCAACGGCTTCGCCGACCCCAGCGAGCCAGGTCTGGCGGGCGTCAGCGTGCGCCTCGTCGCCCCTGGTCCGGACGGCTTCCTGGGCACCGTCGACGACGTGCTGGTCGCCACCACGACCACCAACGCCAGCGGCGACTACGCCTTCCCCAACGTCACGCCGGGCAGCTACCTGGTGCGCGAACTCGACCCGACGGGCTTCGTCAGCACCTCGCCGAACCTGGTCGCCGTCGCCGTGCCAGCGGGTGGGGCGGCGCGCGCCGACTTCACCGACCAGGCCATCGGCACGCTCAGCGGCGTGGTGTTCAACGACCTCAACGGCGACGGCGTCCAGCAGGCCGGGGAGCCAGGCATCGGCGGCGTGACCGTCGATCTGGTCAACCCCAGCACGCTGGGGGTCATCCAGACCACGACCACGGCCGCCGACGGGACGTACGTGTTCAGCACGGTGGCGGCCGGGCCGTACACCGTGCGCGAGACGGACCCCGTCGGCTACACCAGCACGACGCCCAACAACGTGGCGGTGACAGTGCCGCCCAACGGCGCTGGCCACGCCACCTTCGGCGACCGCGCCATCGGGACGGTGTCGGGGGTGTCGTTCTACGACACCAACGGCAACGGGCTCCAGGACGTGGGCGAGTCGGGCCTGGGGGGCGTGACCATCCAGCTCATCAACCCAGCCAACGGGGGGGTGGTGGCCGCGACGACGACGGCGGGCGACGGGACGTACCTGTTCACGGGGGTCAATCCAGCCACCTACACCGTGGTGGAGACCGACCCGTCGGGCTACACGAGCACGACGCCCAACAGCGTGGCGGTGACGGTGCCGGTGGGCGGCTCGGCCAGCGCTGACTTTGGCAACCGCGCCATCGGCTCGGTGTCGGGGGTCGTCTACAACGACCTCAACGGCAGCGCGGTCCAGGAGGTGGGGGAGCCGGGCATCGGGGGCGTGAGCGTGCAACTCATCAACCCGTCGACCAACAGCCTGGTGGCGCAGACGACGACGCTACCCGACGGCAGCTACCAGTTCCTGGGGGTGACGCCGGGCGCCTACCAGGTCAAGGAGACCGACCCGGTGGGGTTCGTGAGCACGACGCCCAACACGGTGAGCGTGACGGTACCGGTCGGGGGGGCGGCGACAGCCAACTTCGGCGACCAGCTGAAGCTGCAACCGACGGTGGTGACGTTCGTGTCGCTGGACGCCTGGAGCGCCGATAGCGAGGTGAGGGTGCGGTGGAGGACGGCGACGGAGGTGAGTGTCATCGGCTTCCAGGTGTGGCGCAGCGGGCAGGCTGACAGCGGGTACGAGGCGGTGGGGCCGCTACTGATCGCGAGCGCGGCGGTGGGGGTGGGTGGCGCGAGCTACGAGATGGTGGACCGCGGCGTGGGAGCGGGGACCTGGTACTACCGCGTGGTGAGCGTCACGGCCGAGGGCCAGCCGACGACGGGCTACGGGCCGGTGCGAGTGACGGTGGGTGAAGCGGGGGCGGCGCGCTATCGGCTGTACCTGCCGCTCGTGTCGCGGTCCCGTTAACTGCGTGCGGTT
>CAZLBQ010000709.1:0-2852 GCA_964557745.1 uncultured Anaerolineales bacterium | reverse complement strand
ATCATCTCGTAACCGGAGTCACCCGCAATCACACCCCCCTCCCCCTACCCCGCCAATTGAAGACATGAATCACCCCGAATGTGGCGTGTGGGCGCTATCTCTCCGCCACGCTGCGGCGTTCAGGCCGCAGTCCCCACTTAGCCGACCCTTCGGTCCGTGAGGGCTGGCGCCTGAACGTCCCAGCTTGGGCGAAGACGTTCGCTTGAGGCGGCGGGAAGGCTGAAAATGGGGCGCGCAAACTCGGGATGACTCATGTCACTGCGTGCGTCTTAGTCCACCGCCAGCATCACATTGCTGGCCTTGACGACAACGTAGACCTCTTTGCCCGCCGCCAGGCCCAGGTTCTCCGCCGACGTCTTCGTGATAATCGAGACGACCTCGGCTCCACCGGGCAGTTGGACTGTCACTTCTGAGTTCACGGCGCCGTGCTGGACGGCCTTGACTTTGCCCTTCAGGACGTTACGCGCGCTGATCTTCATGAGCTGTCTCCTGTGCGTGTGGCTCCGTCATGGAGCGCGGAATGAGATGAACAGCCGTGGCCTTGAACGCCACAATGATACTGACACCAGGCGCGAGCGCCAAAGTCTCGGCCGAGCGGCGCGTGACAAGGGCGGTAATGGGGAAGCCCACATCAACTGTCACCCGCACCTGTGCGCCGACCGGCCGCACGCGCTCCACGCGCCCGGCGAACTGGTTGCGGGCGCTGCTGACCCCTACTGTCGCCGGCGCGAGCAGTGTCACGTCTTCAGGCCGCACGCAGACGCAAGCTGCCGCGCCCGCCGCCGCCGGCGAGACGGCGTCGATGAGGTGATCTCCCACCTGGACCCGCGCCACGCCGTCCTCCTGGGCCACAACGCGCCCCGCCAGGACCGTCTCCACGCCGACAAACTGCGCGACGTCCACATCGGCCGGCGCCGCGAACACCTCGCCCGGCGGGCCGACCTGCCTTAGCCGCCCGCGAATCAGGACGGCGATGCGGTCGCCCAGCGCCAGCGCCTCGTCGCGGTCGTGCGTGACGAACACCGTCGCCGCGCCTAGCTCGCGCACGATCTCGCCGACCTGTTCCACCAGGCCCGCCCGCGTGGGCGCGTCCAGGGCCGAGAATGGCTCGTCGAGCAGCAGGATGTCGGGCCGCAGCACGAGCGCCCGCGCCAGGCTCGTCCGCTGCGCCTCGCCCCCTGACAACTGGCGAGCCGGCCGCTTCGCCAGGGCCGCGATCCCCAGCCGCTCCAGCCAGGGCGTCACCTGACGCTCGATGTCCCGGCCCGTCGCCCCGCGCAGCCGCAGCCCCAGGGCGACGTTGTCGTAGACCGAGCGGTCCAGGAGCAGCGGCTCCTGGAACACCACGGCCATCCGCCGCCGCAGCGCGCGGCGCTCGGCGTCCGTGTGCGCCGTCTGGTCGTCGACGAAGACCTCGCCGGCTGTGGGTGTCAACAGCAAGCCCAGAGCCAGCAGCAGTGTGCTCTTGCCGGAACCGTTGGGGCCGATGAGCGCCAGCGCCTCGCTGCGCCGCACGTCCAGCCGGTCCACCGCGAGCACGAGACGCCCGCTGCGCTCGACGCGCAGCCCGCGAGCGGAGAGCAGAGGCGAAGCCATCGCTAGAGGGGCCGCTGGCGCTGCTGGAGCCAGGTCAGCAGCGTGTTGACGACGAGCATGAGCAGCAGGAGGACGAGGCTGAGGGCAATCGCGAGGTCGAAGTTCCCCTTTGACGCTTCCATGACCGTCGCCGTCGTCAGCACGCGCGTCTGGCCCAGGATGTTGCCGCCGACCATCATCGACGCGCCCACCTCCGAGATGACCGCGCCGAAGCCCGCCATGACGGCGGCGAGTAGGGGTAGCCGCGCCTCGCGCATCAGCAGCCAGACCAGTTGGGGCCGGCTCGCGCCCAGGGCCAACAGTTGCAGCCGCAACTTGGGATTTAGGGCTTGCAGCGCGGCCAGCGACAGACCGATGACGATGGGCGTGGCGATGACGCACTGGGCGATGACCATGGCCGTCGGCGTGAACAGCAGGCGGAACGTCCCCAGCGGTCCGTTCCGCCACAGCATGATGGTCACGAACAGACCGACAACAACGGGCGGCAGGCCCATGCCCGTGTTGACGATGCTGATAACGACGCGGCGGCCGGGGAAGGGGCGCAGCGCCAGCAGCGCTCCCAACGGGATGCCCATCGCCAGGCTCAGCAGCGTCGCCAGGCCGGAGACCGTCAGCGACAGCCAGATGACGCGCCACAGCTCAGCGTCGCCGCTGACCAGCAGCGCCAGCGCCTGCCGTGTGCCCTCGACGATGATGTCCATTTACTTGCCGACGTCCGCCTCGTTCTTGCCCGCGTCGGGGAAGAAGAGCGGCTGGCCGTACTTCTCGACGCCGAACTGGCCGATGGTCTTCTGCGTCGCGGGCGCGACCATGAAGTCGGAGAAGGCCTGCGCCCCCGCCACGTTGATCTTGTTGGACTTGTTCGGGTTGACTTGGATGACGTGGTAGATATTCAACAGCGGCGCATCCCCCTCGACCATGATGTCGAGCTTCAGGTCCTTCTTGCGCGCCAGGTACGTCGCGCGGTCGGTGATGGTGTAGCCGTCCTTCTCGTTGGCGACGTTGAGCGTGGCCCCCATCCCCTGCCCGGTTTCCTGGTACCAGGCCTGGCCCTTGGGCACACCACCCGCCTGGCCCCACAGCTTCTTCTCCAACGCGTCGGTGCCGGAGTTGTCGCCGCGGCTGATGAAGATGGCCTTCGCCTCGGCCAACTTCTTCAGGGCGTCGACCGACGACTTGGTCCCCTTGATCTTGGCCGGGTCGCTGGGCGGCCCAATGATAATGAAATCGTTGTGCATGACCAGCCGCCGGTTGAC
>CAZLBQ010000708.1:0-2853 GCA_964557745.1 uncultured Anaerolineales bacterium | reverse complement strand
CTTCACCTGCAATCATTGCCCGGTCGCCATCGCCAACGAGGATCGCCTGATCCAGTTGCAGAACGACTACGCCGACAAGGGAGTCCAGGTCCTGGCCATCAGCGTCAGCGATAGCCCGGACGACAGCCTGGCCAAGATGAAGGAACGGTCGGCCGACAAGAAATTCAACTTCCCGTATCTCTACGACCCGACCCAGAAGATGGCTGCCCTGATGCGCCTTGAAGAGGCACGCGAGAAGCAGGAGTTCATCACCGGGTTGATCTACTTCGACCAGAGCCGCCCGTCGCTGACCGAGCTTGAGAATATGGTAGACACCCCCCTTGCCCTCCTCGGCCAGGACCAGACCCGCCCTTCCCGCGAGTCCCTGGCCAGGCTGATGGGCGAGTTCATCTAGTTGCACCGCGACACGAGGCCGCCTCCACTGGTTGGAGGCGGCCTCGCTCGTTATTACATCTGACGGTTGATAGCAACTATGACCACCTCCGGCTGTATTGCCCGGCACGAAGTGAGAGAAAATGACCGATAGTTTAAGGGAGGGTCGCTCGCTCCTTCGCAAGTGAATGGGACGTCCAGTAGGCCCGCCGCGCGGCCTGAGCCTCGGCAAGCCGTTGGTCGCGCTCGGCCAGGCACACCGCCACGTCGCCGCGATAGTAGTCGATCGGTCGCAAGTAGCGCAAGGCTGAGTGCACCCGCTGGTGGTTGTAGTAGTGGCCCCAGTCGGTCATCACATCGAGGGCGTGCGAGTAGTCGCGTAGCACCTCGTCGGCCAGCCCTTCCTCCCGATGGGTGCGATGGACGCGCTCCAGCCGCCCGTTGGACTGCGGATGCGCCACGCGCGTCACGATGTCGGTGATCTCAGCCCCGACGACCAGCGCCCGCCATTCGGCGCTGACGAACTGGCTACCATGGTCGTGGATCAGCTTCGGCTCCCCCACCCGCCGCTGGGTCAGGCCATCCAGCGCCTCTTGCACCGTCGAGGTGACCGTGTCAGCCCGCATGGTCGGATTGAGGCTCCAGTGGACCAAGAAGCGGCTGTAGCCGTCCAGGATATCGACCAGGTAGTACCAACGCGGGCGGACGTAGAGGTACATCAGGTCGATGTGCCAGACCTGGTCGGGATGGTCGGGTTCGGCGGGGCGCTTGAGCGCCTGGGACGCCCCGTGCGGTTGGCGGTGCAGCAGGTCGTGGGCCTGCAAGATGGCGTAGACCTGGTGCGGGCGCAGGTAAGCAACCGCCTCGGCCACCATCTGCCAGTTCAAGCGCTTGTAGCCCAGCCGAAGGTGCTTCCGTGCGAAGTCACACACGGTCTCCACCTCCCTCGGCGTCGGCTGTAGGCTCACGCGGCGAGGCACGACCACCCGATCGTCCAGACGCTGTCCCTCGGCCCGCGCCTGCCAGCGATAGTACGTGGCGGCGGGCAGACCCAGCTGCTGAAGCACCGTCTCGATGGGCTGGTCGGTGCGGCGCTGGGCGGCCTCGACCGTCGCGAGGAGGCGGGCTTTCTCCTCGCCACTGTAGCGTCGATGGGCGTCTACGGCCAGTGCCCCTTTTTGAGCGTCAGGTTCTCGACGCTCAGTTCCGCCACCACCGCCCGCAGGCGGGTGACCTCGACCTGGAGTTCGGTGGTCGGGTCGGGCGGCTTGGGGCCGCGCGCCTGGGCCCGCAGTGCCTCTCGCGCGCCGGCTCGCGCCAGCTTCTCCCATTGGTAGAACTGGCCCGGCGAGATGTGGTGGCGACGGCACACCTCGCTGACGCTCTGGTCGGTCTGGCGGGCTTCGTCGAGGATCTTGAGCTTCTCGTCGGCCGTCCAGCGGCGTCGGGTGGCGGTCGTCATGGGTCTGCACCTCCTGTGACATGCGGATGATACTCCTTGTTGGCACGGGAAGGAAGCGCAGACTCTCACTTAATCTCTGGCCCGTTTCCTCTCACTTCCATCCGGGCAATACACATCCCCCCTGAGCTTCTGGCGGCAACGCAGGCCGCCGAAGCCGTGGATGATCAGGCCTTGCTGAACCGCATCTTTCGGAACCTGAACTTCGGCGCCGCTATCATGGCGCAGATGGATCCCGACCGATATCCAGATCAGGTGCTAAAGGGCTTGACCTGGATCACCGCTGTGGATGGACTTGGTCGACTCAGACGGCCACACCCCGGCATTGGTGTCGAAAACATCCATATCGACACGGCGCGTGGAGCACAGGGCCACTTTGCCACGAACTACCCAGGAACATCTATGGCCGGCCTGGTTCAGGGGGGCCAATCCGACGCCCAGTTGCTCGTGACATTGGGAACGCCAGAAAGCAACATTCTGTATGCGGCTGCTCACTTGAGACAGTTAGCCGACGCGAGAACAAGTGAGAACGGATCGCATGTAGGGGGACTCACAGATAACGACATGGCGATTATCTACACGGCCTACCGGGCAGGCTTCGAGCCCTTCGGGAGTGTCGGTGATTTTTCAAAGGCCCAGTCACCAGGCGTGACATTGGGACCGACCTTCATGCGATATTTGCGTCCATCTACGGGGTACTATCGATGAACATCAGGCGCGTGCTGCAAGTGATGGTCGGGGTCGTAGTGGTGCTGGGGGTGTGCAGTTGGACGCTGTATGCGACGCGCGTTCACACCATCCTTGGGGTGTATCTCGCCTTGAGGGAGCTCCGGGGTCTATCACCAACCATACCCATACCACCTGGAGCCGTGGTACTTTCTTCCCTGGAAGGAGGCAATGGAAGTCGAATTGATGCCTGCTCGGGCGCTCATATTTATCGCCTGTATGGCACCAATGAGATGTCCGAAACACAGGTACTAGACTGGTTTAGTTCTTCCTTACCGCCAGATGCATGGCACCCG
>CAZLBQ010000707.1:0-2856 GCA_964557745.1 uncultured Anaerolineales bacterium | reverse complement strand
GGTTGAAACCGCGCCTGGGGGGCCTGCGGCCGGGCGTCCGCCTGCGCGGACGCGGAGGCGCTTGTCGTGACGACCTGTCAGGTCTCCCCGGACCTGACAGGTCTGCGGGCGGTGCTGTCAGTGATGAGATAAAAATCCCCAAAAGTGCTGAGATAAAAGTCCCCACTTTCGTCAAGTAGGTGACCTCTTATGCACAATGGTATGGTCAGCCGAAGTGCCATAGGGGGTCACCAATGCCGAGTGTGGAGGGACGTTTCATGATCCAAGAGTTGCATCACGTGGGCCTATCTATTAGCGACATCGCCCGACGCACCGGGCGTGACCGCAAGACCGTGCGCCGTATCATCGGGGGACCCTTGCTAGCGGAGGCCAAGCAACGTCGTCGGCGCAGCCACAAGCTCGATCCCTTCTGTGCCTATCTGGACAAGCGGATCAACGAAGGCGTCTTCAACGCCCGCAAGCTCTACGCCGAGATAAGAGCCAGAGGCTATGAGGGCGGCGAGAGCCAGGTACGTGTCTTCGTGCACCCATACAGGGCCGAGAGGCTGCCTGAGGCCACGGTGCGCTTCGAGACAGAGCCAGGAGAGCAAGCGCAGGTGGACTGGGGCAGCTTCGGCTACATTGAGGAGCAGGGGCGCCGCTGTCACCTCTATGCCTTCGTCATGACCATGGGCTGGTCGCGGGCCATGTACGTGGAGTTCACAACCTCGGCGGACTGCGCGCAGTTCCTCCGCTGTCACCTGCATGCCTTCCACTACTTCGGCGGTGTACCGCAAGAGGTCTTGCACGACAACCTCAAGGATGCAGTGCTCGAGAGAGACGAGGCGGGCGAGATTCACTGGAACACCCGTTACCTCGACTTTGCCCGCTACTACGGCTTCTCTCCTCGCGCTTGTCGCCCCTATCGCGCTCAGACCAAGGGCAAGGTGGAAAGCGGCATCAAGTATGTGAAAGGCAACTTCTGGCCGGGGCTGCACTACTGCGGTCTGGCTGATCTCAATGCCCAGGCCCGCCTCTGGCTGGACACCGTGGCCAATACTCGTGTCCATGGCACTACCAACGTCGTGCCCTTCGTGCGCCTGCCGAGCGAGAACCTGAGCAGCATCGCGGCCAAGCCCGACTACGATACGGCCCTTATCACCTACGCTCGTGTCAGCAAGGACTGCCTGGTCAGCTTTGCCGGCAACTACTACAGCGTCCCGGCGGCCTACCACGGCCACCGCCTCGAGCTACGGGCCAGTGAGTCGGGGTTACTGACCGTGCTCAACGAAGAGGGTCAAGTCATCGCCGAGCATACCCTGTGCCACGGCTATAAGCAGCGCCTCGTCGACCCGGCCCATTACCAGCAGCTGACAGCGCGGCCCCAGCCGCAGCAGCCCGTGGCCGCTGTCCAGGTGGGTGCCACCTGGCCTCAGCCCCTAGTTGCCGCGGCCCCGGCGGTAGAAACAAGGGACTTACGCTGCTACGAAGAGGCCCTGACAGGGCTGCGGCAGGAGGAGTGCGAATGAACGAGCTTATCTACGAGAGAGTGCATGCTCGCCTGGGGCGGCTCAAGCTCGACTCTGTGGCCACCTCGCTGGACGCCTTGGCCGAGGAGGCGGCCAAGGGCAACTGGACCTACCTTGACTTCCTCGATCAGCTCCTGGACAGGGAGGTATCGGCGCGCTACGAGCGCGATGTGGCCATGAAGACGAAACTGGCCCACTTCCCGGTGGTCAAGACCTTGGACCAGTTCGACTTCGCCTTCCAGCCCTCGGTGAGCGAGCGCCAGGTGCGGGAGCTCGCCACCCTGCGTTTCATCGCCAATGGCGAGAACATCCTCTTCCTTGGCCCTCCCGGGGTCGGCAAGACGCACCTGGCCATCGCCTTGGGCATGGCTGCCATCCGCGAGGCTGTCAGCGTCTACTTCACCAGCGTCGTTGACCTGCTCGACACCCTTCATCGGGATGCCAAGGAGGATCGGCTGGATCATCGCCTCGACACCTTGTGTCGCCCGAAGCTGCTCATCCTCGATGAGATGGGCTACTTCCCACTGGACCGCATGGCCGCCCAGTTCCTCTTTCAACTGGTGAGTCGCCGCTACCAGAGAGGGAGCATCATCCTCACCTCCAACAAGTCCTACGGCGACTGGGGCGATATCTTCGCTGACCCGGTGCTGGCCGCTGCCATCCTAGATCGGCTGCTGCACCACTCGACCACCATCAACATCCGTGGCCAGAGCTACCGCCTGCGTGACAAGCGCAAGGCGGGTGTCTTCTCTGAGTTCACTGACACAGTCAAGGAGCGCTGACCTGAGCCTTTAGCACATTTGGTCTGGGGAGTTTTATTCCGCTACTCTTGGGGAATTCTAGTCCGCTATTGACAGAGCTCAGGACAGAGGGGACGAATTGAGAGGCAATGCCGCTCTGGGGTAGCCCTCGGTTGGAAACCGGGGCTAATGGGCCTACGGCCGAGCGTCGGCCTGCGCCGACGCATGCCCGCCACCAGCATCCCCGTGTCCGCGTAGGCGGACACCCGGCCGCCAGGCCCCCTAGCCCCGAATTCCATTCGAGGGCGGGACCGGACAAGCCGATGCCCGCTTCCATACGCTAGCACTCATCCCCTCGATCCTGAGCTCCTACCCCTGAACTTGCCTCCGCCACCAGTATGCCATATCATCTACCATATAGTAGACTGTGGAGTATGCTGATGACTACTACTGTGCGCATCAAGGCCGACACTCATGTTCTCCTGTCTCAACTAGCAGCCGAAACCGGAGAGACCATGCAGGACGTATTGGCCCGTGCCCTCGAGTCCTACCGCCGTCAGCTCATCCTGGCCCAGACCAACGCCGCCTACGCTGCTCTGCGAGAGAAC
>CAZLBQ010000706.1:0-2860 GCA_964557745.1 uncultured Anaerolineales bacterium | reverse complement strand
CACCGCTCGCATTGGTGGATGTCGTGAGACTGACAGGGTTACCCAGGCTATCCGTACCGGTCAGTGTCACGGTGATATTCGGCAGCCCGGTTTCCGTGCCGTCGAACACGCCATTTCGGTTGGCGTCGTAGAAGACGGACCCTTCGACCACCGCCCGCTCGATAAAGCCCGCGTCCGCGTTCAGGTAGGCCTGGCCCGCGCCGAGGGTAACCGGGAAGTCGGTGCCAGTGGTAGCGACCATCAGGCCGATCTGACCCGCGTTGGGGCTGGACGGCGGAGCCGGCACTTCCTGCTCGGACACCTGCACCACGTAGTTGCCGGGCGGCAGGTTGCTGAACAGGTAGGCGCCGCTGCCGGTCGTCTGGAAGGTGGCGATAGCTGGCTCACCGATGTCGGCCACACCGTTGCCGTTGGTGTCCGATACGAGGACGAAAGTCGCGCCCGGCGCGCCTAGTGTCTCGGCCGGGTCCTGAACGCCGTTGCCGTTGGTGTCGTACCAGGCGCGGGCGCCAATGGAACCGGACCAGTTATAGCCAAAGTCGGCGGTGGTCACGGTCTGCCCCGTGCTCAGTGTCACCGGCTTCGGGTTGACCGTGCCAGTCGTAGGCGCCATGGCGGCGCCGATGGTTGTCGAGCCGCCCTGCGGCGTTGTGACAATGCTGGTTGGGTCGACCTGCACCAGGTAGTTGGCGGCTGGCAGGCCCGTGAAGTTGTAGTTACCCGAGGCGTTGGTCGTCTGCGTCCCCACCAGGACATCGCCGGCGTCAATCACGCCGTTGTTGTTCATGTCCTTGTACAGCTTGACCGTGACGCCCGCCAGGCCGGTTTCGGCCCCGTCCAGGGCGCCGTTGTTGTTACTGTCCAGCCAGACGGTGTCGCCAATGCTGCCCGTGCCGGGCGGCTGGAGGCCGAAGTCCGCCGTGGTGTACTGCTGCCCAGTCGCCAGGTTGACGTTCAGGCTCACGGGTGTCGTCGGCACGTAGCCAGCCGGCGCGCCGCTGTAGGTTACCGTGTACGCGCCCGAGGTCAGGTTGGGGAAGATGTAGTTACCCAGTAGTTAACATTCACAATAGGCGCGAAGTAGGCTATACTGGAGGGCCGGTGTAGCGGAGCCACGACCCGAGCGACATGGAGTGCATGATGATCTGCCAGTATGCCTACGTCCAGCGCTATCCATCGGTCTTCCAGAGCTTGACGGGGCTGCGGCTAGCCGAGTTTGATGCTCTGGTCGCCGATCTGCTGCCGCGCTACGCTGCGGCGCATCAAGCGCGTCTGAGCCGCCCTGACCGACAACGCGCCATCGGGGCGGGCCATCCGTTCGAACTCGACGCTCGCGACCAGATGTTGCTGACGGTCGTCTGGCTGCGCCAGTACCCGACCCATGAGGTCCTGGGCTACCTCTTCGCGGTCTCCGACTCGACCGTGTCGCGCATCCTAGCACGCATGCTGCCGCTGTTGGAGGCCAGCGGGCGCGACACGATGCGGCTGCCCGACCCAGGCAAGAAGCGGCGGCGCAGCCTGGACGGGGTGCTGGCCGGGACGCCCGAGTTAGCGGTGATCATCGACACCTTCGAGCAGCGGGTGCAACGTCCGCCCGACCGCACCACGGCCGACACGTACTACAGCGGCAAGAAGAAACAGCACACGCTCAAGAGCCAGGTTGCCGTGGACGTTGACAACGGTCGCATTGTGGACATCGCCGACAGTGTGGTCGGGCCGACCGCCGACATCACGCTGCTGGAGCAGTCGGGCCTGTTAGGGCGTCTACCCTCAGGCGTAGGGGCGTTAGGCGATTTGGCCTATGTTGGCATGCACAAGCTGCATCCTCAAGTGCCGGCTGCCGCGCCGCGTCGTAAGCCGCGCGGGAAGCCTCGTCCGCCCGAGGATGTCGCCTACAACACGGCCTTCGCCCGTCGGCGTATTCTGGTCGAGCACAGCATCGGACGGATGCGGCGCTATCAAGCCCTCGCCCAGACCGATCGCCACCATCGTCAGCACCACTCCGAGCGCGTGCGGGCGGTGGCGGGCTTGGTCAACCGCCAACTCGACCGTCTCGGGCTGTACTAACCGCCCACGGGCTAGGGCATGCCCTACCTCGCGCACTATTATGAATGTTAACTACTGACTACTCTCTACTGTGATAGCGCGGCGGTGGACCAGTTCCCCGATGGCGTCGGCCAGGTGCTCGTCGGAGATGGCATACGCGCCCCGCTCGACCCGAATGCGATGCGCCGTCGCCAGCACGTCGGCGTGGGTGTAGCCAAACGGCGGTTCGAACTTGAAGCAGGCGATTTCGAGCAACTGGCCGTTGGGGTCGCGGAAGTAAATCGAGTCCATGAAGCCCCGGTCAATCGGGCCGGTGTTCTTGATACCGCGCTCCTCCAGGCGGTGGGCAATCTGGGTGTAGGTGGCGCGCGAGACGGTCAGGGCCAGGTGGTGCAGGTTGCCGATGCCCTCCGGGTTGGGTTCGGGGTCGTTCTGGCGCGTGGGGCGCACGAAGAAGGTCAGCAGCCGCCCATCGCCTGGGTCGAAATACAGGTGCGTCTCTTCCGGCACGTCCAGGTTGGGCTGCTCGAAGACAAACGGCATCCCCAGGACGCCGGTGTAGAAGTCAATCGTCGCCTGGCGGTTGGAGCCGACGAACGTAATGTGGTGGACCCCCTGAACTTGAATGCGTGACATGGTTTCTCCTCACCATCAGGACTATACTTTACGAGAAGGTTAACCGCTATGTCCTTACCTCGCGTGGGCGAGCCGCCCTGCCTGAGTTGCCGCGCGCTGTGCTGTCGCGGCTTCAAGACCGTGCCGGTCTACCCGGAGCGTTATCCCCAGGACGCCGCCTTTGTCGAGGCCGGCTACG
>CAZLBQ010000705.1:0-2868 GCA_964557745.1 uncultured Anaerolineales bacterium | reverse complement strand
CATCCTGGACGTGATGATGCCGCGCATGGACGGTTGGGAGACCGTGTCGCGCATCCGCGAGATGTCCGAGGTGCCGGTTATCATGCTGACGGCCAAGGACGAGGAGGCGGACAAGATTCGCGGCTTCGCGGCAGGCGTGGATGATTATGTCACCAAGCCGTTCAGCTTCGCCGAGTTGGCGGCGCGCGTCGGCGCGGTGCTGCACCGCTCGCGGCGGGCGACGCCTACCCCACCCAGCCGCACCTATGCCGTCGGCGACGTAGTCATCGACCTGGACAACCGCCGCGTCACCAAGCGCGGCGAGCCGGTCACGCTGACCCCGACGGAGTACAAGCTGATGGCCGTCCTGGTCGAGAACGCCGGGCGCGTCCTGTCGCGCGAGCAGCTGCTCAGCCAGGTGTGGGGCGACGCCTATATCGGCGATACCGACTACATCAAGCGCTACATCTGGTATCTGCGCCAGAAAATCGAGGACGACCCCAGCGCCCCGGAGTACGTCCTGACCGACCGCGGCTTCGGCTACAGTTTCAGGAAAGAATAACCCAGCGTGACCTCACCCCTCCCCATTTCCTCTGAAAATGCCCTG
Source organism: uncultured Anaerolineales bacterium (assembly GCA_964557745.1). Lineage (GTDB taxonomy): Bacteria > Chloroflexota > Anaerolineae > Epilineales > JAHCIE01 > JAHCIE01. Next base: position 2,282 of record CAZLBQ010000705.1, on the reverse strand, counting down.
CGCGTGCTAGGCGAGACGAGCATGTTCGCGGGCCTGCCGACGGCTGAGTTGCAGACCATCCTGGACGCGGGCCGCCGCCGCGCCCTCGCCAACGACGACTACCTGTTCTACCAGGGCGACCCGGCCGAGGCGGCGTATGTTGTCCTGGCGGGTCGGCTGCGCCTGAGCCAGTTGACGCCCGACGGCCAGGAAGTCCTGATCCGCTTCGTCGGCCCGGGCGACCCCATCGCCATCGCCGCCGCCTTCAAGCCCATCCCCTACCCCATCTCGGCTCAGGCCGTCGAGGCCAGCGAGGTGCTGCTCTGGGACCGCGAGACGCTGGCGTCTCTCATGGCCGGCAACCCGCGCCTGGCGATGAACACGATGCAGACGCTCCAGGGCCGCGTCGGCGAGTTCCAGGACCGCGTGCGCGAGCTGCAAACCGAGCGCGTCGAGCGCCGCGTCGCCCGCGCCCTGCTACGCCTGGCCCGCCAGGCCGGGCGCAAGGTCGAGGACGGTGTCCTCATCGACCATCCCGTCTCGCGCCAGGACCTGGCCGAGATGACCGGCACGACCCTCTACACCGTCAGCCGCACCCTCTCCCAGTGGGAACAGGCGGGCATCGTCGAGAGCGGACGCGAGCGCGTCCTGATCCGCCAGCCCCACCGCCTCGTCGTCATCGCCGAGGACCTGCCCGTTGACGACAAAGCCGACCGTTCTTAACCCCTAACATCCCCCCCATTTGGTACAAAACTTGCTCCATTTCGAGTGCTCTGACCCGCTGGACCCCCTCAAAGCACTACCCGGTATTCTTTCTCCTGGCTGCGTGTTAACAAAGCGATTCGTCTCCCGTTTGCGCTAGCGCAAAGATACGCCTCCTTCACCGTGATAAACTAAACACAAGGAGGCGCATATGGAGAATGAGTTGCGGGTCGAGTTAAGCGTCGCCGACGTGCTAAATCGCTGGCCGCAAACCATCGCCGTCTTCCTTCGCCACCGCATGGCATGTGTAGGATGCGCGATGTCCACTTTCGAGACTCTGGCCTCCGCCGCCGCCATTTACGACCTGGACCTGGCCGATTTTATGGCCGAACTCAATACCATTATTCAGTCATCGAATGCCCTGAGGGAGGAACTGCTATGAACCGTTTGTCTGCTGCGCTGCGCCTGGCCGCGCTCGTTCTCGCCTTGCTGTCCACGGTGGCAGTGCTGGCGGGGTGCGGCTCGAACGCCTCGCTCAAACCCGCCGAGCCGGTGGCCGCGACGAACGCGCCCGCCAAGACCGGCAGCGACAACTCATCCAAGATCGCCGACAAGATCGCTGCTGGCGTGAAGCCCTCGTCCCCGGCGTCAGGCGCCCCCTCGGCCGGCGGTAATGCGTCGTCCAACGCCGCGCCGGCCACGTCGAATGCCCAGCCGGCGGCCTCGAATGCGGCGCCGGCGGCGTCCAACGCCGCCCCTGCGGCCTCGTCCACCGACATGCACAGCCAGATGGGCCAGGGCGCGTCGAATAACAACAATAACTCCACCCAGGTGTCCGGCCAGGCCGGCGCACCCGCGCAGCAGGGCACGGGCAATGTCGCGCTAGTGGCGAATGTCACCTATACCTTGAAGACAGGTCTGGCCGACGGCCGCATGGCGTTCATCGGCGTCGGCGGTGAGATCGACGGCAAGGTCAACCCGGAACTCAAGGCCAAGCCGGGCGACACCGTCCAGATCACGCTCGTCAACGGTGACGGCGTGGACCACGACCTGCAAATTCCGGATCTCGGTGTCAAGACCGACCACGTCATGGCGAAGAACGCGTCAAGCGCCCTCGTCTTCAAGGCCGACAAGCAAGGCGCCTTCGCGTACTTCTGCTCGGTGCCGGGCCACCGCCAGGCCGGTATGGAAGGCCGCGTGGTGATCGGCGACCAGGCCGCCCAGGCGCCCCAGATCCAGGGCGCCGACATCAGCCGCGACCCGAGCGACCTGCCCGGCCCGCTGGGCAACCGCGGTCCGCAGAACGTGCGCGTCGACCTGGAGACCATCGAGGTCGAGGGCCAGCTGGCCGACGGTGTGACCTACACCTTCTGGACGTTCAACGGTAAGGTACCCGGCCCCTTCATCCGCGTCATGGAAGGCGACACCGTCGAGGTCCACCTCAAGAACCGCGCGGGCAGCACGATGACGCACTCAGTCGACTTCCACGCCGTGACGGGTCCGGGTGGTGGCGCGGCCGTGACTCAGACCCCGCCGGGCCAGGAAATGGGCTTCACCTTCAAGGCCATCAATCCCGGCCTGTACGTCTACCACTGCGCGAC
>CAZLBQ010000704.1:0-2869 GCA_964557745.1 uncultured Anaerolineales bacterium | reverse complement strand
CCTGCTCGACCTGACGCACTGGGGCCGCGACCAGATCGAGGCGGAGTTCGACAAGTCGTTTGGCAAGTTCGGCACGGCGGGCATCGTCTCGTCGCAGAGCTACTCGGGCGGCCTGCCCACACGCAACTGGACGTCTGGCACGTTCGAGGAGCACACCGCCATCGACGGCCACCGCCTGTATGACACCTACCTCGAAGAGCGCGACACGTGCTACTCCTGCACCACCAAGTGCAAGCGCGTTGTCGAGGTCAAGGACAGCCCGTTCGGGACCGTCGAGCCGATCTTCGGCGGGCCAGAGTACGAGAGCCTGGCGACCCTCGGCTCGTATGTAGAGGTGGGCGAGATGGAGGCCGTCCTCAAGGCCAACGAGGTGTGCAACCGCTACGGCCTGGACACCATCTCGGCCGGCGCGACCGTCGCCTGGGCGATGGAAGCCTACGAGAACGGCCTCCTCCCCGCCGAGTACACCGACGGCCTGGACCTGCGCTTTGGCAACGGCCACGCCCTGGTCGCCGCCCTGGAGGCTCTGGCCGAGCGGCGCGGCAAGCTGGGCAACCTGCTGGCTGAAGGCTCAGACCACGCGGCGCACATCCTGGGCAACGGCGCAGACCAGTTCCTCATCACCGTCAAAGGCCAGGAAGCCCCGGCCCACATGCCCCACGTCAAGCGCAGCCTGGCCCTGCTCTATGCGGTCAACCCCTACGGGGCCGACCATATGTCGGCGGAGCACGACCCCGGCTACAGCCCGGACAGCTATGACCCCGACCGCCTCGCCCCGCTGGGCCTGACGAAGCCGCAGCATGTGCTGGCCCTCAACGACGAGAAGGTCGAGTGGATGTACCGGACGCAACTCCTGTTCAGCCTCACCGACACCCTCAATCTCTGCCAGTTTGATTGGGGGGCCACGTGGCAGCTGTACGACGCGGTGAAGATCGTGGACTTGGTCCACGCGGTCACCGGCTGGGACGTGACACTCGACGAACTCCTCGAAGTCGGCGAGCGGCGGCTGAACATGATGCGCCAGTACAACGCCCGCGAGGGCCTCGGCCGCGACCAGGACAAGCTGCCCAAGCGGCTCCACGAGGCGCTGGTCGGGGGGACCAGCGACGGCTACCGCGTGACCGAAGAGGAAGTCGAGTACGCGAAGGACGTGTACTATCAGATGGCCGGCTGGGACGTAGCGACGGGCCTCCCGCTGCCCGCGACCCTCGAGCGCCTCGGCCTGGGCTGGACGCTCGCGCCGGAGCTGCTGGAGCCAGCGGGGTTCTAGCCCTCTATAAGCAGACAACCGACTGAAGTCGGCGCTACAAGATGCCACCGTAGCGCCGACTTCAGTCAGCGACCCTGTGTCTCGCGCGTTGACAGTTCTCCCCTGTTGCATATAATCCCCAGCATCCCTTCCACAGCGAGACGCCCATGACTTATCGCTCCCTGTTTGATCTCAGCGGGCGGACGGCCCTCGTCGTCGGCGCGGGCAGCGGCATCGGCCAGGCGTCGGCGGTCGGGCTGGCCGCTTTTGGCGCCCACGTCGTCTGCGCCGACGTCAACGTCGAAGCGATGCAGGCAACCGTCAGCGAGATTCGCGCCGAGACCCCTGACGCCCAGGTCAGCGCCGTCGCCCTCGACATGCGCGACGCCCAGGCCATCGCCCTAGCCCTCCACGACCAGCCGCCCATCGACATCCTGGTCAGCACGCCCAGCATCAACGTCCGCAAACCCTTGCTCGACATCAGCGACGACGAGTTCGACCGCGTCATCAGCCTGAACCTGCGCGGGACGTTCCTCCTGCTGCGCCACGTCGCTCGCAGCATGGCCGAGCGCGGGCGGGGTAGCATCATCGTCTTCTCCAGCATTCGCGGCGACGTGGTCGAGCCGGGCCAGGGTGTCTACGCCGCCACCAAGGCCGGCGTGCGCCAGATGTGCCGCGCCCTGGCCGCCGAGCTGGGTCCCCACGGCGTGCGCGTCAACCTGGTCGCCCCCGGCGTGGTCGAGACGCCGCTGACGGCCCAGATCAAGAACCGACCCGAGTGGTACGCCGCCTACGCCCAGAAGAACGCCCTGGGCCGCTGGGCGCAACCCAGTGAGATGGTCGGCGCGGTTCTGTTCCTGGCCTCGGACGCGGCCTCGTACGTCACCGGGTCGGTCATCTATGTCGACGCGGGCTGGACCGCCGTCGACGGCCGCTTCACGCCGCCGCTGTAGCCGCCTATGGCCGCTCCCATCATCCGCGTCAGCAACTTGCGCCACACCTACCAGGCGGAGAGCGCCACGCCCGTCCAGGCGCTGCGCGGCGTCGACCTGGACATCTATCCCGGCGAGTACGTCGTCATCCTCGGCCACAACGGCTGCGGCAAGTCGACGCTGGCCAAGCACCTCAACGCCCTGCTCCTACCGACGGAGGGCGAGGTCTTCGTCCTCGACTGGAACACCCGCGATCAGGACCACTGGTTCGACATCCGCTCGACGGTGGGCATGGTGTTCCAGACGCCCGACAACCAGATTGTCGCCACCATTGTCGAAGAGGACGTCGCGTTTGGCCCGGAGAACCTCAACCTGGCGCAGCCGGACATCGTCAAGCGGGTCGATTGGGCGCTGGACCGCGTCGACATGACCGCCTTCCGCAACCGCGCCCCGCACCTACTCTCTGGCGGGCAGAAGCAGCGGGTGTGTATCGCAGGCGTGCTGGCGATGCAGCCGCGCGTCCTCGTCCTCGACGAGGCGACGGCGATGCTCGACCCGCTAGGGCGGCGTGAGGTGCTGGCGGTGGCGCGGCGGCTGAACCAGGAAGAGGGCGTGACGGTCGTCGCCATCACCCACTTCATGGAGGAGGCGCTGGACGCCGACCGCGTCATCGTCATGGAAGAGGGGC
>CAZLBQ010000703.1:0-2873 GCA_964557745.1 uncultured Anaerolineales bacterium | reverse complement strand
CGGCGGCAGGGTGCTTGTCGGCGATCCCCACCAACTCGACGCCTTCCAGTTCGTTGTAAATGCGGGCGTGGTTGCGGCCCATCGCCCCCGCGCCGATAACGGCCGCTCGCAGAGGCTTGGTCATAGCTGGTTCACCTCGTCGATGATACGCTGCACGTCCGCCTCGCTCAGCGCCGGATGCACGGGCAGGCACAGCACCTCCCGCGCCGCTCGTTCGGCTTCGGGCAGCCCATCCGTGTAGCCCAGGTCACGGTACAGCGGCTGGTGGTGGACCGGCAGCGGGTAGTGGACACCGGTGCCAATGCCGCGCTCCTTGAGCCGCGCCTGCGCGCCGTCGCGGTCGCGCGGGATGCGCACCGTGTACTGGTGGAAGACGTGGACGGCCTCCGGGCGTACCACTGGCGTCTGGACGCTGGTGATGCCCCGCGTCAGAGCCGCGGCGTTGGCGATGCGCCGCGCCGTCCAGCCGTCGAGCTTGTCCATCTGGGCGACGCCGATGGCCGCGTGGACGTCGGTCATACGGAAGTTGTAGCCCAGGATGTCGTGGCGGTAGCGGACCCTCGCCCCGTGCTCGCGCAGTAGGCGGGCTTTCTCGGCCACCTCGTCGTCGTTGGTGGTGATGAGGCCGCCCTCGGCGGTCGTCATGTTCTTGGTGGGGTAGAACGAGAAGCAGCCGACGCCAAACGAGCCGACGCGCTGGCCGCGCCATGCCGCGCCGTGGGCCTGCGCCGCGTCCTCGATGAGCCACAGCCCGCGCCGCCGACAGATGTCCGTCAGGGCGTCGAGGTTGGCGGGCTGGCCGTAGAGGTGGACGGCGATGATGGCCTTCGTGCGCGGCGTGATCTTGGCCTCAATCTGATTGGGGTCCAGCGTGAACGTATCCGGCTCGATGTCGACAAACACCGGCCGCGCGCCCACAAACAGCGCCGCGTTGGCCGAGGCGATGAACGTGAACGGGGTGGTGATAACCTCGTCGCCAGGCCCAATCCCACAGGCCGCGACCGCGACGTGCAGCGCCGTCGTGCCGTTGGAGGTAGCGATGGCGTGCTTGACGCCGGTGTAGGCGGCGAAGCGTGTCTCCAACTCGCGGACCTTCGCCCCCTGGGCGAGTTGCGCTGAACTCAGCACCTCCCAGACGGCCTGTTTCTCCTCCTCGCCAACCAGTGGCTGGGCCACCGGAATAAAACGCGTTTCAATCTGGAGCACCTGTCCCCCCTTCTTCCCTGGCAAAATGGTAGACCGCGCCGCAGGCCGGGCACACCTGTCCTGCCGCCGTGTCGCGCAGCGGCACGCCGCAGGCGCACACGTAGCCGACGAGGCGGGCCGGCACGCCCATGACCAGGCCGTGGTCGGGCACGTCGCGGGTGACGACGGCCCCGGCCGCGACCATGGCGAAGCGGCCAATGGTCCGCCCGGCGATGATGATCGCGCCCGCCCCAATGCTCGCCCCGTAGCGGACGGTCGTCTGCCGCGCCTCCCACTCCGAGGCGCTCTTCTGGCTGCCGTTGGGGTTAATGGCGCGCGGGAACAGGTCATTTGTCAGGCAAGCCTGCGGCCCGATAAAGACGCCGGCTTCGAGGCGCGCCGGGTGGTAGACCAGCGCGCTGTTCTGAATCTTACAGTTGTCGCCTACCTCGACGGCGAAGTCAATGTAGGCGTCCTTCCCAATGATGACATTCTCGCCGACGACGGCGTCTTCGCGCACCTGGGCGCGGTTCCAGACCTTCGTCCCTGCGCCGAGGTGGGCGCGGGGGGAGACATCCGCCGACGGATGGATAAATGGCGGCATACGAGCGTCCTGGGCTGGGCCGGCCAAGTTGGCCTGACCAACCCTTATGACGTACAACGGCGGGTAAAAGTACGCGGGTGACAGCCCGGCGCGGCAGAATTATAGCCTATTCCCAACAGGTGGGGGAGTCAGCGCATACAACAAGACCGTTGGGGTTTTCGGAAACCCCAACGGTCTGTCAGGAACAAAGGCTCGGCGCCTAATTGACCGAGACCTGGCGGTTGGCCGACTGACCGAACCAGAACGCCCCGTTCTTCACCAGCGAAGCCTCGAGGTAGAAGCTGCCGCGGCTGCCCGGCGCGAGCGGATTGACGGAGCGAGTCACCGTGCCGCCGGGGGGCACGTCACCGGGCAGGGTAAACCAGCGGTCGTTGAGCCAGGCGTTGTAGGTGGCGAAGCCGCCATTCGCCGTCGCGAAGTGCACGCTGATATACACCGGCTGCCCGCCGCCCGCCGACCACGTCATGTTGCCGATGTTACGGAGCGTGATGTTGAAGCTCTGGGCCTGGTTGCGTGACCAGGCGAAGGGCGCACGGCTCAGGTCGTACTCGACGCCCCAGATGGCGACGGGACGCGTCGCCGTCTGGCTGAACCAGAACTCGTACTCCTTGACCATCTGAAACACGAGGTTGGCGGGCTGGGTTGTCGCCGGCATGGGGTGGGAGACCAGGACGGTGACGGAGGCGCCAGGCGCGACGTCGTAGGGCAGGTCGTAACGCCAGTCGCTCAGCCACCCGCCCGAACTGGCCAAAGCAGCGCGGACACCCAGGTGGACGCGCCGCTCGCCGCCTGCCGGCCAGGTCGTATTGCCCGTGTTGCGGACGGTGACATAATAAGCCTGCCAGGAGCCGACCTGCCACGTCCCAGGCGCGCGGCCAATATCGTACGCGACAGACCAGACCGGGGCCGGCTGGGACGGTGGCACGGCCTCGCTGGTGCGGCCAAAGTCCTGCGTCCACCAGTCGCCATAGCTGCCGCCCGTCGTGTGAGCGACGCCGATGTCACGGTAGCTGCTATTGAGGATGTTGGCGCGGTGGCCGGGCGAGTTCATCCAATCATTGACAACCTGCTGCGGGCTGCTCTG
>CAZLBQ010000702.1:0-2880 GCA_964557745.1 uncultured Anaerolineales bacterium | reverse complement strand
ATCTGCTGGATCTCCCGATCTTGCGCGCTGATGATGGCATCCGCCATCTGACGAAGCTCCGGGCGCTCGGCCCGACTCTGGGCCACCTTCGCCATCGCGACGGCGCCCTCGTGGTGAGGCACCATCATGTCAATGAACTGCTGCTCGAAGGGCGCCTTGGCATCCGTGACCCCGTGGCCGGCCGCCGCGTGGTCCATGCCCATGTTGCCCATGCCGGTGCTGCTCTGGGTGGGTTGGCTACAGCCACTCAGCGCCAGGCTTAGCACGATGACCACCAAGACGGTGATAGTAGAGAGGCGTATCGACATCGTAGGGGACCTTCCTCTGTTTTATCTGCGGTAAAACACCTGGCGCAAAGTCTACGCATAGAGCTCACCCATGCCAAATCACGCCCGCCTGGTTCTACCCGATGGGCTCCGCCTGCAAGGGGGAGGGGGAGGCGGCGGCAGGCGCGGGCGCCAGGTCGCCCTCGACGCGCTTGAGCAGGACGGCATTGACGGCCACGATGATGGACGACAGGGACATCAGCAGCGCCGACCACTCCGGCCGCAGCATGATGCCGTAGCTCGGGTACAGCACGCCCGCCGCGATGGGGATGGCCAGCACGTTGTACACCGACGCCCACACCAGGTTCTGCTTCATCTTCGACACCGTCGCCTGCGACAGACGAATCGCCCGCGTCACGTCCAGGGGGTCGCTCTTCATGAGCACCACCTTGGCCGTCTCGATGGCCACATCCGTCCCCGCCCCGATGGCGATGCCGGTGTCGGCCTGGGCCAGGGCCGGGGCGTCGTTCACGCCGTCGCCGACCATCGCTACGCGCTTGCCCTCGGCCTGGAGCTGCTGGACGTAGCGCGCCTTGTCGGCGGGCAGCACCTCGGCGAAGACGCGCTCGATGCCCAGCTCCCGCGCCACCGCTTCGGCCGTCCGCTGGTTGTCGCCCGTCATCATCACCACCTCGATGCCCAGGTCCTTGAGCGCGGCCACCGCCTGGCGCGCGCTGGGCTTGACCGTGTCCGCCACGGCCACGATGCCCGCTGCCTGGCCGTCCACCGCCACCAGCATGGGCGTCTTGCCCGCCTCGGCCAGGGCCACCATCTGGGCGTCCAGCCGCGTCACGTCGACGCCGGTCTCCGCCATCAGCCGCGCGTTGCCCACCAACAACGTCCGACCGTCGACCACGGCGCGAATGCCTCGCCCGGTCAGGGCCTCGAACTGGCTGGCGTCCGACAGTGCCAGCCCCTGCTCCCGCGCCCCCGCCACGATGGCCTCGGCCAGAGGATGCTCCGAGCCGCGCTCGGCCGACGCCACCAGCCGAAGGAGGGTGGAAGGTGGCAGGTGAGCAAGTTGAAGGTTGGCAGAGTGGTCGCCCGACCCTTCAACCGTCAACCTTGAACCTTCCACCCCGCTGCCCACGACCACGACGTCCGTCAGGGACGGCTTGCCCTCGGTCAGCGTGCCGGTCTTGTCCAGGACGACGGCCTGGGTGCGCGACACGCCTTCCAACGTCGCGGCGTCCTTGATGAGGATGTTGTGGCGCGCCCCGATGCCCGTTCCCACGGCCACCGCCGTCGGCGTCGCCAGCCCCAGCGCGTCGGGGCAGGCGATGACGACCGCCGAGATGGCGAAGGTCAACGCCGTAATGAGCGCCGCCCCGCCGAAGACGTACCAGGCGATGAAGGTCACGATGCCCGCTCCGACCGCCAGGATGACCAGGTACTGGGCCGCCTGGTCGGCGAGCCGCTGACCCGGCGCCTTGGAGTTCTGCGCCCGCTGTACCAGGTCCACGATCTGGGCCAGGGTCGTCTCGGCGCCAACCGCCGTCGCGCGGAAGCGCACGCTGCCGCTGCGGTTGATGGAACCCGCCACCACCTTGTCGCCGGGCCGCTTGGTCACCGGCAGGCTTTCGCCGGTCACGAGCGCCTCGTCGATGCTGGTCTCGCCGTCGGTCACTTCGCCGTCGACGGGAACCTTGTCGCCGGGCTTGAGGACCACGATGTCGCCCAACTGCACCTCGCTGCTGGGGATGGTCACCTCCTGTCCATCGCGTAGAACGGTGGCCTGGGGCGGGACGAGATCAAACAGGGCGCGCAGGGCGTCGTTGGTGCCGCGCCGCGAGCGCATCTCCATCCAGTGGCCGAACAGGACGAAGGTCACCAGCATGGCCGCCGCCTCGAAGAAGGTCTCGCCGCCGATGACGGTGATGAGGACGCTGAACAGGTAGGCGGCCAGGACGCCGGTGGCGATGAGGACGCTCATGTTGAGGGCGCGCCGCCGCAGCGAGTGGTAGGCGCCCGCGATGAACAGCCAGCCGCAGTAGAAGACGACGGGCGTGGTCAGCAGGAGCATGATGACGTTGTGGCTCAGGCCGAAGGTCGGCAGACTGACGCCCAGGAGGTTCATGCCCAGGGGTGAGTATAGGACGATGGGGATGGTTAGCAGCAGCGCGATGAAGAACTTGTTGCGCATGTCGCGTTCCATCGCCGCCGCCATGCCGGGGTCGGACATGTCGTGGCCCGCGTGGGCGTCGGCCGCCATGTCGTGGCCCGCGTGGGCGTCGGCCGTGGCCGGAGGCGTCGTCGCGTGGTCGGCGTGGGCGTGGTGGGCCGCCGCCGTGGCGGGCATCTCGTACTGCATGCGGTCGTGACGGGTGCCCATGGTGATGGGCTGGGTGTCGACGCCGTGGGCGAGATGGGCGAGGCCCCGCTGAGGCGGTGGCATGACGTGGCGGGTGTGGTCGGTCGCCGCGCTGTCCGTCGTACTGCACGAGCATCCCGTGGAGGCGATGAGGGTCTCAATGTCCGGGACGGTGATCATGCCGGGGCGGTAGCCGACGTGGGCGACGTTGTGGAGCCAGTCGACGTGGACGCTGGTGATGTG
>CAZLBQ010000701.1:0-2883 GCA_964557745.1 uncultured Anaerolineales bacterium | reverse complement strand
AAAGCACGACGCCTTGCGCCCCTACCTATACAAGACGGCCGACTACGGGCAGACCTGGACGCCTATCAGCGATGGCCTGCCCGCCGACGACTTCACGCGCGTCATCCGCGAGGACCCGACGCGGCGCGGCCTGCTGTACGTCGGCACCGAGACCGGCGTCTACGTCTCCTTTGACGACGGCGCGACGTGGCAGCCGTTCCAACTCAACCTGCCCGTCTGCCCGGTTCACGATCTGATTGTCAAGGACGGCAACCTCATCGCCGCCACGCACGGGCGCTCGTTCTGGATTCTGGACGACCTGTCGCCTCTATACCAACTCCAGGACGCGGTCGGCGCGGCGGACGCCTATCTCGTCGCGCCGCGCCCGACGACGCGCTTCAAGGTCTACAAGGGCTTCGGGAGCAAAGCGCTGGGCGTGCCCAACTACCGTTTCACCGGCCCCATCGTGACGTTGGTGCGGACTGTCGAGACGCCCACGGGCGACAAGCGCGATATTCCCCTCGATGCCGGGCAGAACCCGCCTGACGGCGTCATCCTGACCTACAGCCTACGCGAGAAGCCCGACGGCGACATCACCCTCGCCATCCTGGACGCCGACGGGAATACCATCAAGACCTTCTCCAGTCGTGTCGAGGCGCCCGTGGTAGACGGCAAGCCGGTCAAGCGCGACCCACGTCTGCCAAAAGAGGTGGGCGCGAACCGCTTTGTCTGGAACATGCGCGCCCCGGATGCGGTCCGCGTGCCGGGCGATAAGGCGACCGAGGAGCTGTGCGTCGGGCCGGTCGTGCCGCCGGGCCGCTACACCGCCCAGTTGACCGTCAACGGCCAGACGCTTAGCCAGCCGTTCGACATCGTCAAAGACCCCCGCGTGCCCGCGACCGAGGGCGACCTCGTGGCGCAGTACCAGTTCCTGCTCGCCATTCGGGACAAGGTCTCGGCGACCCACCAGGCCGTTCTCCAGGCCCGCGACGCGCGCGAGCAGGCTGAGGGCTGGCTGCGGCGGCTCGGTGGGCGAGCCGAGTACGAGGGCGTCGTTGCCCAGGCGCGGGCGCTGGTCGAGGCCTGTACGGCCGTCGAAGGCGAGTTGGTCCAGGTCAAGGCCGATAGCCCCCGAGCCTTCCCGTCGGCGTTGAACTTCCGCCTGGCGGCCCTGGCGTCGCTGGTCGAGAACGCCGACACCGCGCCGACCCAGCAGGCGCGCGACGTCTTCGCCGATCTATCGCGCCGCATCGACCAGACCCTCGACCGCTGGCAGGGCTTGCTGGCCGAGGACGTGGCGCGCTTCAATGCCCAGGCACGCGACGTCGGTCTCGACGCGCTCGTCGTGCCCGGTCCTGGCGCTCAGTAGCCCGGTTCAGCTTCCAGAGTGTCGGTTGTCTGGTTAACTCCTGCTATTTTTGCTCCAGAATGGGTTGCCAAGCGGTTAATATGGAGATATAATGAGGACGAGACGTGCAGCTTTGCCAGACATGGGGGCGCCATGACTATCTCCGTGTCTCCTCGGTGGGCGGATAAAGCGCGTATGACGACGCTCCAGCGTATCCTTGTTGTAGATGATGACTCAGATGTGGCGCGCCTGGTCGAGGCCAAGCTCAAGCAAGCCGGCTTCGACGTGCTGGTGGCCAACTCCGGCCCGCGGGCGCTCGAGCTGCTGGACTTCTACGGGCTGCCCCACCTGGCGATTGTCGATATTCGCATGCCGGGCATGGACGGCTTCGAGTTCTGCCGCGTCGTGCAGCAGTTCTCGGACCTGCCGATCATCTTCTTGACGGCCATCGACGAGGAAGAGACGGTCATCAAGGGCATCGAGCAGTACGCCGAGGACTACGTCACCAAACCGTTCAGCCCGCGCGAGCTGGTGGCGCGCGTCCAGCGCGTCCTGCGCCGCATTGGCAGTTTCGAGTATACGCTGGCCCCGTCGACGGGCGTCGACGACTACCTGGCGGTAGACTTTGTCCACCAGCAGGCCACGGTGCAGGGCCGCCCCACGGCGCTCACGCCTACCGAGACCAAGCTGCTCTACATCCTGATGCGCAACGCCGGTCAGACCGTCAGCACCGATTTCCTGCTGCGCCGCCTGTGGCCGCTGGAAGAGGTGTTCGAGGACGCCCTGCGCGTCCACGTCCACCGCTTGCGGCAGAAGATCGAGCCGGTGCCCACCCGGCCGCGCTATGTCATCACCGAGCGAGGGTTAGGTTACAAGTTTCCCTCGCCCAATTAGCACGGGCCTGTCACCTGCGCCGCCGCCAAGACCGCGCGGCGCGGGATGTTGAACTCATCTTTGACCCAGTCCAGTCATGGGAGGTCCGCGATGCCCGACGAACAACCCCGCCCCGCCCCCGCGCTCGACTCGCCCAAAGAAGTGGATCGCATCCGCGACATTATCTTCGGCGGGCAGATGCGCGAGTATGCCCAGCGCTTCCAGGTCCTCCAGCGCGATATTGAGCGTCTGCAGACCGAGCTGGACCAGCTCAACGATCAACTGGGCGACCAGGGCCGTGATTTCGACAAGAAGGTTTCGACGTTGCGCCGTGACATGCGTCAGGCGGACGACGACATTCGGAGCGAGTTGCGTCTGACGTCCGAGCGGCTCACCGACGAGAAGGTGGACCGCCTCGCCCTGGGCGAACTGTTCATCGAGTTGGGGAACCATCTGAAGGCCGGCGGCTCCCTCTCCAATGTCCTCAAGAGCCTGGGCGAGATCGGCGAACTGAAGTAGGCCTGGCGTGGCCGACGAGAGCCTGGCCTCCACCACCTCCGCCTCTGACAACGGGGCGTCTGTCGACCTGGGCGACTCGCTCGACGACCTACGCTCGATTCTGCTGGGGCAAGACCGGGCGCGCGTGTCCGAGTTGCAGTCGGCGCTCGACGACCTGGAACGGC